>JAJAYT010000559.1 GCA_026786085.1 Microcoleus sp. CAN_BIN18
AGCATCTTGAATGAAGCCGTTTTCTATTGCGAGGGCGATCGCCCTATCGTAGCATTCTGCTGCCTCATAGTTTTGTCCCGACAACCGCGCCACTTCCGCCCGGATAGCTAAATATTTGTGCTGGTAATTTGCAGGGCAGTTTTTCGCAAATTCTCGGAGCTCTTGCAGACTCAGGTTAAGCTGTTCTAGGTAGATTTGGCGATCGGCCTCACTAGCATTTGTACAAGCAGCAGCCAGGGCTATAGCGCGATGGAAGCAAAAAACCGGGAGCATAAAAGTCCCGACAGCACCTGCCGAAAATTTAACACCCATATTAGTATATTCTAATGCTCGATCGACCTCCCCAAACCAATTTGCCACGGTTAGTCTGTAGAGATAAACCATAAAAGAAGTCGTCAAATCTGCCGAGGCTTCAGCAAATTCTAAAAGCGACTGTTCATCGATGAAACTTGGCGGATTTTCAGCACGATCGAGATGACAAGTAAGCCGGAATATTGTCTGTTTGTTTAGCAAACAATATGCTAGCATATTTCGGTCTATCTTCTCCAATACTGGGATAAATTCATCAATGATTTCGGCGGATTTTTGCATCGATTCATTGCCAAAAAAGCAGATCCACAGATAAGTAACCGCAGAATATCCCGACCACTGATAAGCACCTGTCTCTAAACCGCTATTAAAAGATTTTATCAGAAAAAGCTTGCACTCATCAATATATTTAATGTGGTGCAAAGTTAAACCGCCCCAAACCAACCAAATATGAGTACCTAACTCTTTGGCATCCCACTGTTCGTAGAGGTTGAGAGACAATTCTCCTGATGCGCAACCAGCCTCAATATCGCGATATTTAACAATCAAAGTAAAGGCATACAAAATGTAGCCAAAGGCGGAAATTTTGCAATTACCGTGTTCGATTGTCGCCTGCACAAACTTCATCGCGCACAAAAATTGAGCGTTGGGACTGATAAAGTAAGCAATGGGGTAAAGTTCTTTCAAAATCCGGTGGGCGGCGAGTTGCAGCGGATCGGTGAGTGTAGGTAAATCGGCTAAATCTGCGATGGATTCCCCAATCATGGCCTTCGTCTTCGCCAACTCCCGCAGCAAATACCCATCATCCGGGTACGCTTCAAACTCAATTCCCAACAATTGCAGCGTATCGATGCCTAACCGATAAGCAGCAGGCAAATCATTTTTCATCCGCAGACAAGTCATTTTCAACTCATTAACCCGACACCGTTCTAATAATGTCCTAGTTTGGGGCAGAATCAAGTCGAGAATTGCCAAAGCCTCGTCATTTTTCCCATTCAAATATTCCGCTTCGCCCAATTCAAAATGCAGCGCCAAAGTTAACGCATAATTATCTTCCCAACTTTGTGCTGGCAAACTATTGCAGCCCGATTGGAAAAAACTCAGCGCAGTTTCAAAGGCAGAAGCAGCTTTCGCAGTTTTGCCCGCCTGCAAGTTTAACTCTGCTAATTCATAGCGTTGACTAAACTCGCAAATCAAGCCGCCAGCAAAATTCAAATGATTGACAATATCAAAAATTCTTTCTTGGCGTTCAGCTTCGCTGCTTCCTTGCAATAACAAACGCCCGATTGTCAAATGAACTGCTTGTTTCTGTTCGTCAGGAATCATTACATAAGCAGCTTGCTGAACGCGATCGTGCATGAATTTGTAGCACACCTGTCCGGGCATTTTGCCCAACTTTTCCAACTCTTCCGGCTCAAATAATTGCGGTATCCGATAAGCATCCCCTACAGGTAAAATTAATCCCACTTGCAGCGCTTCCCACAAATCCTGTGCTGTTTGAGTCCAAGATTGTCCGCTAGCCACCGACAGCATATCCAAACTAAACAGATTGTCTATACAAGCCGCTATTTGTAAAATTCGTTGGGTTGCGGTTGATAAAATTTGAATCTTTTTCACCATCAACTCAACAACGTTTTCTGAAATTTCCTGCCGTTCAATATGTTTGATATCCCACTGCCACTCAGCCGCCTGGAGATTGAATTTTAGGAAACCTTCTTGATGCAAATACTTGAGCATTTGCTTGAGAAAATATGGATTGCCGTCAGTTTTTTGAACGAGCAAATTTGCCAGCGGTGTCGCAGTTTCAGTAGCACAGCTCAAAGTTTCAGCAACCAGTTGAGTAGCGCGGCCAATTGTTAGCGGTTCTAAAGTAATAGCTGTCATCGGAACTCCCTCTGCCCGAATTGCCTGATTCGCCAGCATAAACGGATGCGTCGGGCTGACTTCGTTATCTCGATAAGCAACAATTACCAGCAAGTAAGGGATTTTTTCAAGGCAATTTTGTTCGTATAAATTAACTGTTGCAGCATCTATCCACTGACAGTCATCGAGAAACATTACTAAGGGATGTTCGGCGGTGGCAATTGCTTGGAGGAACTGCTGCATCACTCGGTTGAAGCGCTTTTGAGATTCAATGGGGCCGAGTTCGGGTACGTCTGGTTGCGGGCCTAAAATTAACTCTAATTCGGGGATGGCTTCGATCGCAACTTTAGCATTAGCATCCAAAACTTGCAGCAACTTTTCTCGCCACAACTCAATCTGAGCTTGGCTTTCAGTCAAAATCTGCTGCACCAAACTCCCCATAGCTTGATTGAAACAAGTGTAGGGAACATTGCGCTTGAATTGGTCAAATTTGCCCGAAATCAAGTAGCCGCGCTGTCTGGTTAAACTGCGGAGAATCTCGTGTACCAATGCTGATTTGCCAATCCCAGAATAGCCACCTACCGAGACAATTTCACCGCTACCTTTGCTGACGCGCTCAAACACTTGCAATAACTGTTCTATTTGTGCTTCCCGCCCGTAAAGTTTTTGCGGAATTAACAACTGACTCATTGCATCCAGTTGTCCGGGGATAAAATTAGAAACTGTACCTTCAATCAAATTTTGATTCTGGCAGCGTTCTAAATCTGCCAACAATCCGGCTGCACTTTGATACCTATCTTCGGCATTCTTTGCCATCAATTTGGCCACAATTTCCGCCAAAACTTGGGGAATTTGCGGATTTAATTGTTGAATAGGAATCGGTTGTTTGGCAATGTGACAGTGGACTAATTCCAGCGGATCGGTGCTGCGAAATGGCAATTTTCCGGTCAGCAATTCGTAAAATGTGACACCGAGGGAGTAAAAGTCGCTGCGGTAGTCTACAGCGCGATTCATCCGCCCAGTTTGTTCCGGCGACATATAGGCGAGGGTTCCTTCTAGGCGATCGGGATTTTTTAAGTTTGGCGTTTCTTTGTTTAACCGCGAGGCGATGCTAAAATCTGCAAGTTTTACTTGAGTTGTTTCCGAATTTATGATAATATTAGCTGGTTTGATGTCTTTGTGAATGATTTGATTTTGATGCAGGAATACTAAAGCTTTGGCTAATTGGATGGCGATGTTTAAAAATTGGGCGATCGGCAATTGGTAGCGCGCAACAGACAATGCTGATTCTGTCTGTGCTATCCACTGTTTGAGGGAGAGGCCGCCAAAGTCCTCTAAGACTAATACTAGGCAGTTTGGGTGCGTTTCCAGGCGATCGACTTTGACTGTATACTGGCAATCGAGATATACGGTGATCTGATATTCGTGTTTTAAACGAGTTATCTGTTCTAGGGTAGGATATTCTGTATTTAAAACTTTGAGGATGGCAGGCTGTTGATTTGTGAGGGATACCGCCCGATAAATAACCGTGTTAGCTCCTTGGTGGATGAGTTCTTGCAAGTCATAACCAGAAATTCTTAAAGCTGGGAGCATAAATTTTGATTCCCGTCAATAAATTAGTTTATAACTCTACAGTGCACTATGCAGAATAGAAGCAACAGAGTGAAATTACGGACAAATAAAAATAGTTTAGAGCCGTAGGGTGCGTCGCCATCGACAATCTTCAAGAAAGAGCCACAATCAGGCGAGCGACGCACCTGTTATTTTCAATGATCCAATCAACAACCCTCCGTTTCACTCCGCCCAACATTTTTGTCTTAAGCAAGCTTTTTTATAAATGGTATCAGGTGCGTCGCTCGGAGATTGTCGATCGAATGTAGGGGATTTTTCACGGCGACGCACCCTACGACTGATGGTGAATACCCGGCGGTTGAAACCGCGGCTATACAAACACTCACGCGACGGGAGCGGGTTGAATAGCCGACGGTGAAAACCGTATGTCCCAAACTAGCCTTTGATAAACTTTTCTAATTTGTGAGCCATCTTCTCTATCATTCCCTGCGAAGTATCTGCCACCGATGCTTCTGCTTCAATACGCTTGACAGCATCCTCTGGAAGATTCAGCAACTGCACTAATTTTTGATAAGCTGCGGCTTCGTCAGTGTTGATTTTCGGTTCTTCGGGAGTGCGAGAACTAGATGAAATCACTTCATAGCCAAGTTGCAAAACTAATTCCCTTTCATCTTGAGTTTCTAGTTGGTGAATCAACTCATCAAGGGGAATATTTTGCATGATGTAATCCCGAAGTTCCTGTTGCATCTGTTGTCCGTCGGCATTTGGAGCAAACAAACTGCAAAAGCGATCTAACATTAAATTAACTTCTTCTGTCGCCAGTTCGCCGTCAGCCCAGGCCATAGATGTCACAATTCTCAGCAGGTTCATCTGGCGGGGCGTAATTGATGGAGGTGGTGGGGTTTGCATGATTAAAATTGGTAATGGGTAATTGGTTATTTGTTATGAGTTATTTGTTACTGGTTATTGCTGATTTTTTATGTCATATCCGGTGAGAAAACCATCATAAAAGTCGTTTTGAGTAAGGATTTGAGTCCTTCCCGATCGGCCTATAGTTTTGCACTGAGGACGATCGCTCTCAGTACAAAATTTATGATAGGTAATTAACCGGACACGATTTTATTAGTTATTAAAACTAACAAATAACCCTTCGACGGAGTTTATCCGCTCGCGAAGTCGAAGGGCTCAGGGCGACGCAACCAACAAGTAACAAATAACAACTGACTACTGACTATGATGTCACAAATTCGATAGAGAAACTCCCAGCCATCCAGTAAAGTTTTGTTTCTGAATAGCAGTAGGTTTTTCCACGGGGGCGATCGAGTAGCGCGTCGGCCGCGATGTGGCGAGAGTAACGCGACAAGTCCGCAGTTCGTCTTGGTGAAAAACTGTTACTTCGATCGTGTCTCCCGGCTGATAATCTTTGAGCCTCTCAGCCGCTTGTTCGGCATTTACCCGAAAACCGGCGATCGCCAGCAACTCGTCCCCAGCGTCAATTCCGGCCAATTGTGCCGGAGATCCTGCTTCGACAAATTTCACCATTTCCCGCCCGTTTTCCGTTCCCAATGTCCAACCGATACGAGGTGTTTCGCTAGTTTCACCTATGGCAAGTTCCAGCCCGAAAGGTTCGAGATATTGGTTGTAAGGCAGTTCTTCTGTGCCGTCTACATACCGCGCGAAAAAGTCGCTCAAATCGATGCCGGCGACGGACTCGATCGCACTTTGCAACTCTTCGGGAGTAAAGCCTATTTCTGTCGGCCGCGAGTGAGAATTTAACTCCCCATTTGATGTCAAATTCGCAGGCTTGGCTTCTGTTTCCGAGTTTAGGTCAAAATCGTCATTTTCCGCCGAATGACCATTCCCAAACTGCTGCCACATCAAACGCATCACATCGTCGAGCGAGCGATCGTTGCCATGTTTAGCTCTAATCAACAAATCGAGCAAAAACGAAACAACTTCCCCTTTCAAATAATAAGAAATCTGCGAATTATCGCTGTTAGCATCCCTACGATAAAGTTTAATCCAAGCATCCCAGCTAGACTCACTCACAGGCTGCACGCTTCGCCCCGGAATCGTCTGCAAGCGAGTGATCTGCTTAGATATATTTTGGAAAAAACCTTTCACGTTGTAGATACCAGCTCGAAAAGGAATCACTAAATCGTAATAACTGGTCGTGCCTTCAGAGAACCATAAAGAAGGAGTATAGTTCTCTTTTTCGTAATCAAATACTTCGAGAGCCTTCGGTCGAATGCGCTTGACATTCCAGAGGTGAAAAAACTCGTGAGCCACCAATTGAAGAAAGCGTTCGTACTTATCTTTAGCCCGAAAACTAAAACGCGGATAGTTAAGAGTGCAGCTCTCCTTGTGTTCCAAACCACCAAAACCAGAGCCGGACAAATGCAGGAAAAACACATAACGTTCGTAAGGTAAACCGCCGAACATTTTTGCCTCGACTTCAATGATTTTTTGGATGTCTCGAATTACGCGATCGGGTTCTAAATTGCCTTTCCCCCAAACCACTAGCTGATGAGGTTTTCCCATCACTTCAAAATCGTAGACTTCGTGACAGCCAATCTCAAAAGGACTATCGACAAGAGTGTCAAAATCCGCAGCAGCGAAAGTAAGATTTTGCCCGGAAACAGGTGGCAAAGTAGTCACAGTGCGCCATTGGGGCTCAGGTGGCACAACTGTCACGGTGTAGCAGTTGCGCTCAAAACCGGGCAAGAAAAAGCACAGAGCCGCCGGATTGAAATAACCGTGAGTCGAGTCTAAATGATTGGTTCTGACTGTTAGTTCGTTGGCAAAAATGCGATAAAAAACCGTGATATCTGACACCGAATCGGTCTCGATTTGCCAGTGATTTTTGCTAATCTTGCGCCAAGGCAAAGCACCTTCGCCTCCAAGAGGGCGAAAATCTTGCAAATGGCGGGCGTACTCTCGAACCAAGTAAGAACCGGGAGTCCAAACAGGCATTTTTAAATCCAGAACTGGCTGCGACCAACCTTGCACGCGCAAAGTTACTTCAAACAGGTGGGATTCAGGATTGGGCATCGCTACCGAATATTGAATTGTCGGTGCTGTTAGTTGCCGATTCAGGTTGTCGGCAACTTCCGAGGTATCAAAGCGAGTGACATCTGTCATTTACTTGCCAAATTCATCAAGTGTTTGAGGTTGATCAAATGGATAGTTTGGTGACTTGGATCGATTTTAATCCAGTTTTTACTGTCCAAGGTTTTCATAATTTTGCTGGTTTCATCTAGGGTAATACCTGTGATGTCAGCTAAGTCTTGATAAGGGATATTAAAGATATCTCTGCCCTCAGCACTTTTTTGACCGTAGTTTTCTCCCAGCTCGACTAAAATATTTGCTAGTTTAACCGCTGGCTGGCGGTTCCCGAGTTGAGATCGGATATTGGTTTCGCGGAGTCGCCGCACCATCAGTTGCAGCATCCGGTGGTGCAATTGTGGGTCTTTAAACAGGGTTTGGATAAATCGCTGAGCCGTGACGCTGATCAGCCGCACGGGCGATAGAGCAAGTACGTCATTCGATCGAGGAGATTCGTCCAGAATGGCCATTTCGCCGAAGAAAGCACCCTGTCCTAAAATAGCCATCGATACAGCTCGATCGTTTGACAGGCGCCGGACTTTGACCCAGCCGGACACCACAAAATAAATCGCGTTGCCCCAAGAATCCTCCATCAGCACAGCTCGGCCTGGGGGATACTCATGCTTGACGGCATTTGATAGCAGCCCTCCCAAGGTTTCTGGGTTAGCACCTTTAAATAGGGGGAATAGCTCACTGAAAGCTTCTGTCTTCATGCAAACTCGCGGAGGTGGGAGATTAAATTAGGCGACACCCAACAGCTAGAGAACGATCTGATGTTTGAGAACACAAACAATCCGTTACTCCTTTAGATGATAAGGGCGCAGAGGTGCGGTTCGTCTAAAATTTGCAGATTGTTTCATCCTAAACGGTTTACAAACGTCCCACTGCCTGTTGAATTTTGCCCAATAGAGGTTCTATGTAGTCTGGCCAGCCGATCGCGATTGACTGCGTGTGGGCCAGAGTTTCCGGCTCGATCGCATCTGCCGTCCACCTCAGCGGTTGACCTTGCAAGTCGCAACAAACCAATCCGGCTGCTTTTGCCAAAGCCAGAGGCCCAGCAGTATCCCACACTTTAACTCTGCCGTTGAGATACAGGTACAAACCGGCGCGACCTTCTATGATTTCCATCACTTTTAGGCCAAAGCTGCCGAGGGAGTAAAATTCGACTCCAGGGATGCTTTGGGCGATCGAAACGGCGTAGTTTTTCTGGTCTCTGTCGCCGAGAATAATCTTACAATTTAATGCTGTCGGAGCCGCGGGTTTGCACAGGGTGATCGGCTGTGGCGCTTGATTTCCCACAGTTTGGAACAATCCCCAATCTTTGCCACCAAAATACATTTTGTCAAAAGCCGGAGCGTAGATCCAACCTGCCACCGGTTCGGCCTCAACCAGCAGCCCCACCATCACAGCGTAGTGCGGTTTTCCCTGAATAAATCCCTCCGTCCCGTCCAGGGGATCGATGCACCAGAGGCGCTGGTAATTTGCCTGGTAAGCGGCTCTAGAGGCGACGTTTTCCTCCGTGATCCTGCCGTCTTCAGGAAACAAAGCGCTAAATGCTGCCGATAGTTGCCCGTCTAGGTAGCGATCGATACTCGTCACGTAGTCATCAGGCCCTTTCTCAGAAACTTCAAAAGGTTGGGCCGCAAGCTTGTAAGCTGCTTGACCGCACTCGCGCATGGTGTAGCGAATTTTTGCGTCTTGGTCTGGAGAAATATACATGAGCTTAAAAATAAATGCTTCAGCTAACTTCAGGATAAAAGCTTAATTCATTTGAATCGCTCGATCGGCCCCTGTGACTGTTTTTGACTCTTACAGGATTGGCGCGCGGGCATCAAAAAACCTGGTTTCCTAACCTCATGGTAGTTGCGATACAAGCCCCAGACAGGATTCGGGGAACTCAAAAAAAATTGAGACATTAGCCACAGCAGCCAGATTTATCTAAAATCCCAAATCCCAAATCCCAAATCCCAAATCGAGTGACCGATCGCACCCAATACGGTTTACTTAAGGCTTTTTGACTAATTTCTTAAGTCAACCATATTGCGGTA
>JAJAYT010000560.1 GCA_026786085.1 Microcoleus sp. CAN_BIN18
ACAGTCAACAGTTAACAGTCAACAGTCAACCATTCCCGAATTTATCTTGGCGAACAGCCGCCTCGGCTTGGGTGACAAAATCGTGAACCAGGGCGCGGTACTCCTTCAAAGTTTCCGATACCCAATCTCGATCCTCGCTGTTGGCGAAGATATGAACGGTTGGTTCGCTAGCATCGGGCAAAACTAATACCCAATTGTCGTCGCTGTAGTTAAAAATCTTCACTCCATCTACTAATTCTAAACGATCGGGCGAATGAGTTTCTACTAAATGTCGCATTAGCGAACCTTTTACCGTCCAAGGACAGCGGACACTGTAACTGCGGTGGGTGACGCGGGGAAGTTCAGCCTTAATTTGTCCGAGCGATCGCTCCTGAATCGTCATCATTTCTATCACTTTAGCAATGCAGAACATTCCGTCAAAGCCCGGATGCAACTGCGGGAAAATAAAACCCATATTGCCGCTACCGCCCAAAACCACATTCGGGTTCCGGTTAGCGGCTTCCATCAAAGCAGTTGGGTTCGCCTTAGTACGGATTACCTTGCTTTGATGGCGGCGGGCGATCGCCTCCACCGCAGAAGACGCATTCACCGGCACTACCACTGTACCTCTGGGATGGGAAGTCAGCATCAAATTTACCATCAGCGCCGTCAGCATTTCCCCACGAATCGCGATTCCCGACTCATCTACCAAAATGAGCTGTTCGCCATTGGCTGACACCTGTACCCCAAAATTAGCGCTGAGTGCTTTCACCACGCGTCCGAGTTGGTCGAGCAAATATTCCCGTTCCCCATTGCTCAGAGAAGTCTGCTTGAGACTGGCATTGAGCACCACCGCATCGCAGCCAAACTTGGCGAGCATTTGTGGCAAAATTGCTCCAGAAACTGCATAGACGTAATCGATTACCACCTTAGAATTGCTGTAGCGGATTGCTTCAACATTCATTTGCCGCTCAAAAATGCGGTTGTAAACATCAAGAGCTTGGTTAAAGTAGGACATCTCTCCAATTTCGGCAATTAGAGCGCGTCGCAAATCTTCCTTAAAATAAGCGCCCTCGATTTTTTTCTCCGCAGCTTTAGTAATATTGATACCTTTGATATCAAAGAATTCAATTAAAATGTGGTCGGAGCGATCGGGCGAAATGCGAACGTGAATGCCGCCAGCAATTGAGATCGTAGACGAAACCGTGCGCGCGATCGGAATTGCCGTCGATTCCAAATTGACCACATTAATTCCCACCGACATCAAACCCGCAATCAAAGACCTCGAAACCATCCGCGAAATACTGCGCTGATCGCGAGAAACCGATACCGAAGTCCCAGATTTCAAAGTCGAGCCATAAGCTGCGCCCAATTTCACCGCAAATTCCGGGGTAATATCGACATTGGCCAGTCCTTGAACGCCACGCTGACCGAACAAATTCCGTTTAGCTTGTTCTCCCCAGATTAAATTTTGATTTAACAGAGCGCCGGATTCAATATTTTTGCTCGGCCAGACGCGCACGGAAGGGCCTACTTGCGCTTCTTCTCCGACGATCGACATTGAACCGACAACAGCACCTTCTAGGACGTGAGCGCGCCTATCTACGCGGGTGCTGCGGCAAATCACGCAAGCCCTAAGATGAGCATCTTCGCCGATAATTGCCCCATTCCAGACGATGGGGCGTTTGAGGTTAGCGTCGGCCCCGATTGTCACGTTATCTCCGATTACCGTATCGGCATCGATTTTAACTCGGGCTCCAATCCGGCAATTGTTGCCGATCATCGCCGGTACTTCGATGATCGCGCTATCGTCAATAAAAGTATTCTGACCTACCCAAAGTCCCGATCGAACTTCGCTATAGTAAGTCAAATCCAGTTTGACTTTTCCCCGCAGTGCGTCGTACTGAGCTTCGCGGTAAACATCTAGCTGGCCGACATCGCACCAGTAACCCTCAGCGATGTAACCGTACATCGGCTCATTTTTTTCCAGCAACAGGGGAAACAAGTCTTTCGAGAAGTCGCACTCCTGATTTGCCGGCAGGTAGTCCAAGACTTCGGGTTCTAAAATGTAGATACCCGTATTGACGGTATCGGAGAAAATTTCGCTGCTAGAAGGCTTTTCCAGAAAGCGACTGATGCGGTAATTTTCGTCGGTAATCACCACCCCGAATTCCATCGGGTTGGGAACGCGAGTTAAAATTAACGTGGCTTTGGACTTATTGCTGCGGTGAAATTTTATAGCTTCCGTCAAGTCGAAGTCGGTGATGCTGTCGCCACTGATGACTAGAAAAGTTCGATCGAGCAATTCCGCAATATTTTTGACACAACCAGCCGTACCCAGCGGTTGGTCTTCCTCCACAGCGTAAGTCATTTGAACGCCAAACTCTGCCCCATCAGTAAAATATTCCCGCATCACATCGGGAAGATAATGCAGCGTCGCAATAATTTCCGTAATATTATGCCTTTTTAGCAAATTGATAATGTGTTCTGCGATCGGGCGATTCAGAATAGGCACCATCGGTTTCGGTAAATCGCACGTCAGGGGTCTGAGCCTCGTTCCCGACCCCCCAGCCATCAACACTGCACGCATAAAATCCTCCTTGCTTAGAAACCTCTCTACCGTTATTGTCCGCTAGAAAAAGCTTGCCTGCTGTAACTTGTAGGGCACTAACTATCAGTGTTAATTATCTTTGATTGACACTCTCAGGTCTTTCATACGCTGAGATTCTGCTGACAGGTGCTTAACCGTAGGCACTGCCCACAGTCGAATCCTCGCTACGGTCGTCAAAGACCGTCTACCCAGTCGGTTTAGGTCAATGCCTAACTTACTGGCTACTTTTCTTAAAATATTTGCTGCGCCATTGAGATCAGCATTCACAATCGAACTGTTTGAAGACTTGTACAAACCACGTCGAATTCTTTTACCAGATGCTTTCCACCCTTGTGGTTTTTCACCGAATTTGGGCAGGGAGTCTCCATCTAAGTAACTCACTTTCGACGTATAGGCTTCTTCAGTTTCTTCAAATCGAATACCGTGTAATTCACAAAGCTGTTTTAATCGCTCTTTCAGCTTACCTAGTGGCATTTGAACAAATTTTTGATTATTCAGTTTACCCATGTTGGCATTTGACTTAAACCCTTCATTCCAGCCCACAACCAGAGTTCCAATACCGTGCTTAAGGCAGTGGTCAATAATCAGTTTTGCCGCTTTATTAATACCATCCCGCATTTGATGATTGCGCTTGCGAGTGGCGCGGTATAGCCAGTTATCCCAATAATCTTCTGATTTGCCTTCTTTGCGAGTCGATACTTTCTTGTTCCATAACTGGTTCATTGCCTTCATTGCCCGTGCATCAATTAGCAGGGAGTTTCCCAAGCTATCGACACACGCTGCGAGGTTATCGGCAGTTCCAAGATCGATCGACAACGCCTGATTGATATCAAGTGCATTTATTCTTGATTTTAGTTCATAAGAAAGTTCAAGATAGAATGCCCCGTTCTTGGGCAGGATTGTAAACTCCTTCACTTTACGAATATCAATGTTTGAAGGCATTGGCAAGAAGAATGCGGACAGTCCAAACCAACGTCTAACCGTTAAACCTAGGGAAAATCTCAACTGCCCGTTGTCCAAGCCTGGTTTTTGTCCGCCTGAATTGGGGTAGGCGATCTTGAATAGCTTAGAGCCTTTGAGATAATCGGGGACTTTCGGCTTGAAATGTAGTTGACCCTTGAAATACAGTTCACGCAAACTCTTAAAAGATTTGAACGCTTCTGTTACAGACCTGAGAGTCTGTTGTGCGGGTGTAGACGGTAGGGATCGAGCAACCGCAGTTTTTGCCACAGTTGGTTCAAAATCTAAATCAAACTTGCCTGTTAATAGTTTCCTTGTTTTGAAAAACATCTGACGAGCAAAGTAAACACCATTGTTATAGTGCTTTCCTGACTGCTCACAGAGGTATCTCAAAACCGCTTCAGTTTCTCGATCTGGATGCAGCAATATTTGCTGAACTCCCATTTGTTTAGTTTTTGACATTGATTCGACCCTCAATGATTGCTATATTGTCTAGTATACCAGACAGGTCATTCAAATGCCAACTAAAAAATTCAGACCTAATGAACAAACCGCATATAGTAAAGCGCCTGTTCAGGTCAAGGTTTTGCCGGGTGTTCGGGAACGACTGAAAACCATAGACAACTGGCAAAACAAGCTGAGACAGTTAATTGATAAATTGATTGATGAAGAGTTAGGCGGTTAAAACCGCTCGTGTGTGCTTTCCTCCCAGGTCTGAAGACACTGGGCTTGCAGCGCTACCGCTTGTTTCTTGTAATCCCGCGTCTCTGAAATCCCGGAAAGCGAGGTCGTCCCACAACAGCAACCGATTTCAACCGAATTAGGATTTGCCACATCGACTTTTAGTAGAAATCGCTTCTTACTTGCTCCGTGAAAGCTATTTCACGGAGCTAAAGGTGGAATTGCTACGGGAATCGGTGCGCCTTAGCGTCTGATAAATGATAGATTAAGAGTAGAGCTTTGCCTCGCTCGCTCAAAATCCAATCAGTTGCTTAGGGGGTTTATTTGCATGGAACCGTTAATTGGATTGGTATTGCTGGTGACATACGGTGGCGGTATTTGGAAATTTTGGAATGGTTTCGATCGCACTAACTTCGACAGAAGCTTTGCAAATCGCCTGAAGCTGTCCCTGCTGTGGCCCGCGTTAATTTTTAATAAGCCTTACCGCCAAAATTTTACAAAAGCCCTCAAAGGCTCTAGAAGGTAATTCAAGAATGTCTAAAAAGTCGGATCGCCTAGCTTCTAGTCCAGAGCAAACTTGGTTTGCCAAAGACAAATCAGATAGCTGGCCACGTTTACTCTCCCCAGTTGCTGCTCGGTTCGATCGCGAATATCGAGGAGAAGCTTTCGCCTTACCCGAAGAAGTCGAAGCAATGCCGATTTTCCTGGAATCAGTCGCAGGAACCCTCCAAGCAAAAACAGTTTCTCCCTTCTGGAAACTTGCCAAACCTCAAAAAAATCAGCGTTGTTTAGACATTGGTTGCGGAGTCAGCTTTCTGATCTATCCTTGGCGGGATTGGGAAGCCCTTTTTTACGGTCAAGAGATTAGCAGCGCCGCGCGAGATGCCTTAAACGCTCGCGGCCCTCAACTCAATTCCAAGCTCTTTAAAGGCGTAGAATTAGCCCCCGCTCATCGCTTAAATTACGAAGAGGATCAATTCGACTTGTGCATCGCCACAGGATTTAGCTGCTATTTTCCCATAGATTATTGGGCGATTGTTATGGCAGAAGTTAAGCGAGTATTAAAACCGGGCGGTCATTTTGTGTTTGATGTCCTCAATCCCAATGCTCCTCTAGCAGAAGATTGGGCAATTTTGGAAACTTATCGAGCAGGCGAAGTATTTTTAGAGACAATAGAAGATTGGGAAAAAACGATCAAAGAGGCTGGCGCTAAAGTAGTAAAAAAACAAAGCGGCGACCTATTCCAAATGTGTAAAGTCCAATACAATTGAGAGGGAATTGGGAATTGGGCATTGGGCATTGGGAATTGCGTCTTTTTGAGAGCAAGTCCAGTCATATAATCAAATTACGTTGGTAGTGAGGACTTTAGTCCTCAAAAATCCGAATTTCCCGACGAAGAACAATTTCATAATCGGTTAAAAAAAGGAAGGTAAGTTAGCAAATAAAAATTGATTTGAGAAGCAACAAATATCGAAGCTGATATAACAATCCTAAATCAGTCGTAAATCTTTTTACCCCACCCCAACCCTCCCCTTACTAAGGGGACGGAGTAAGAAATTCACAAATGATTTAGGATTGTTATACACCCTAGTAACTCTGGCGTTGCTGATTTGAGGTATGAAACCATCGGTAGGGGCAATTCATGAA
>JAJAYT010000561.1 GCA_026786085.1 Microcoleus sp. CAN_BIN18
AATGTCTAATTCGTTGCGAATATCGAGAAGAGGCTGCATCCATTCTTTTTCCTCATCATTTTGAATCATTGCCTCCATAGATTTATCTTGGCTTACCATTGTGCAAACCCAGCAGCCAAAGCGAGAAGTGCCGCAGCTAGGTGTAGAGGTATCGACAACTAAAGGACATTCATTGTCTGCTGTACCACCTCGATACATGGTAAACAAATCTATGTTGCTATTTTCCCAAGGATTCGGCCACTGATTCACAAAAATCCAGACTTCATCAGTTCGCCAATCCTCAATCGGACTATAAATTAGGGAATTAGGCAGACTAGGACTCTGATAAAGCAGAGATTTAATGGAGTTAGAACTATCATTTAAACGGTCACTCATTCGACCTATTTCATGTTTCTCCATTGAAACAGCGCGTTTAATGCTTTCAGCTTTGCGAGTACCTAATATCAGAATCACTTCCCCATTGATTCTCACCACATCACGAATGAACCGATTA
The DNA here is from genome assembly GCA_026786085.1 of Microcoleus sp. CAN_BIN18. GTDB lineage: Bacteria > Cyanobacteriota > Cyanobacteriia > Cyanobacteriales > Microcoleaceae > Microcoleus. The sequence goes on from JAJAYT010000561.1 coordinate 494, forward strand.
GACGGAAGGATTTTCAGGCGTTCAGTACACCAGCGAAATCCATGTCTCGGCGCTGGGTAGCCTTTTCCCATCAAGTTTACCCAGAAAGTATCTTTAACATCTGGATAAAGCAAATGAGGTTCTATTGGTAACTTTTGCTCTATAGCAGCAGACTTCATCTGTTTTAATGACTGACGTACCCACATGGAAACAATCGGGTTTTCTACCAGTGTATCCGTTGTGATTACATAGATTTTTTTAGTTCTTTTTTCAGGTGGTAATTCTGCTATTGCATACCAAATAAGCTGCACTACCGCAGAGCTGTCTTTTCCGCCGGAATATCCTAAAACCCAAGGTAGATCATCTAAGCAATATAAGTCTATAATTTCTTTACTTATTTTTTTTATTTCTCCCACTAAGTCGGGAACACTACGGGGTGGAAATAGTGGTATTTGCATTGTTTCTGTCATGTCTTTAACCTCAGTTGCATAATTAAGCTCTAAATACATTCAGCCGATGCCAATGTAGGGATTCAAGTCTTGGTAGATATTGGTCTAAAGTTGGCAGCAGAATAGTTTCACTATGAAAGTCTTTCATAGTTCTGGCATTGGGGGATTCCTCTTCTAAGTCATTAGCGACGATAATTCTGTAATTGTCATCTATAGCAAACCAACCCTGATCAAAAGCCCAATGATGATTTTTACATAATGATATCCCATTATTAATTTGATTGTCATAAAACTTTGAAAATGGCTTAATGTGTGAGCCATCTACAATATTTTGAGTTAGATTTCTGATCACTTTTAATCGACAAAATGCACATTTGTAATCATATGTATGTACTACTGCTTTCCTGAAAACAGCATTTCTAACAGCCGACCTTGTTAAATAGAACCTCGGTTCTGTGTCAAGATTCCCTGTTGTGGCTGATATTTCTGTTTCTGTCTGAGCAACATTTTCAAAATCTTGATTAACTTGCAAAATATCTCCGAGATCATCCTTATTTGATGAAAACCATACAGCTACCAGTGTATCTATTAATTCCGATCGAGAATTTTGATCTTGGAGTAAATTGAATAATTCATTATCCCAACTCGCGTATTCTACAGCTTCTCTTAGCTTGTTAGTTGTTTTAGGTTTTGAACCATTAAATCCAGATTTAAGTGTGTTATGCCAGAATCCATCGCTTTCCAAATGCCAAAATGGATAGTGCAAACCACGCTGGTGAGAGTCAGAACCTAAGACATCCCAATACTTGTTAAATGTTTTAACCAAATCATCTGAAACATAAATTCGATTATCCCTAATTATTCCTTGAGCAATTAGGTCGATGATTGATAATAGTAATATTGGCTTATGATGAGCGCTACCACGTTGGCGTGTACGGCTTACATTAAGCTCCGCAAAACGTTTGCGATAATAAGCTAAATTCTTATTTTCAGACTCTTCTCCTGTGTTCATGTTATCCTCCCGCTATGATCAAATACAATCCAACCTAAAACTTTACACTATTTGCAACCGATAGTTAAGCACCGGAAGGCACAACCATAACGCAGAAACTAGACAATTTAAGCAGTGTCAGCAGACTAAAAAGTAATTTTACCGCCTAAACAGGAGATAATTATATCACTGTCCGCGTGCATCTGCGGTTAAAAAAATTATCTCTCCCACCCCCAAATCAAATATGTCCTACAGCGACTTCAAAACGATCGACCAAGCCGTCTCAACCCTGGATCTAACCGTTGAAGACATTCCCCACTTATTCAGCCAAATTACCCCGATCGCACCTTCAGAACGTCTCAAGCAAACCCTAGACGAAACCTTAGACTTAGCCTCAAGTATCAGCACCGAAAAAGCTCGATCGGAATTAATCATCACTCCCATTCTACTCGAAATACGGCGCACTTTTAACAACAAAATTGGCTACTTTTCCGGCAACACATTTAACGTAGAAGAGAGCAAAGGATTAACAGGAGCTTGTGACTTTCTCCTCAGCGCGTCGAGCAATCAATCATTGGTGACGGCTCCAGTTTTGACATTGGTTGAAGCAAAAGACAACGATATTAGAATAGGATTGGGACAGTGTGCGGCTCAGATGGTAGCAGCTCAAATATTTAATGCTCGCAAAGGGCAAGAACAATCGGTGATTTATGGAGCAGTTTCAACGGGTACAAACTGGAAATTCCTAATCCTAGAAAATCAGTTGTTGAAAATTGATTTGACTGAATATTTCATTACTCAGCTAGACCAAATTTTGGGCATTCTTGCAGAACCGTTTCGACGCTATTTTAATTAAAATCACAGATTTTAGCGTATCACGGGCGTAGCGCCTGTGGTGCATCTGCGGTTTCCAAACCCAGCCTCGCCTTCAAATAATCAGTCATCCAATTAACACTCGCCCTCGATTTAGAAATTCCCCCTTTCACCAAAAATCCTCCCTCCCAATCAGGATTAGAAATCGACCAATCAACCTGCTGCAAAAGGCTCAAATGTTCCTCCCAACTCTCAGGAAAAACCGACAGTAAAGCAGCCCCAACTTCCCCCAAACTCTCCAGCACAACACTGTGACAGTGCACGGAATCCCGGCGTATTTCCCCCGCCGCAACTTGCTTGTGCAGAACTAATTGCCAATCAGGAATAAAATTGCTCACTGCATTCCAATAGCTAACCGCCTGTTGTATTTGGTGAGTAAGTTCTTCGTCTTTTTCCTGTTTTGTGGCGCGGTAACGAGAGGGTTTTGCGTGTTTGATGCGGTGAATATTGGACAGCAAAGCCATTATAGCGCGATCGATCGCACTTAGCGCAAACAATTTGGTCGATCGCCCATTCAGACTCCCCTTCTCCATCTCCGTCAAACACCGGAACACCTCAACCTGCTTAACAACCGCCTTCAGCACAAAAGCCGAATCGCCCCGGTGATTGTAAAGTAGACTTAGCGACGACTCCAAAGGAACTTGAAAATTGTTCAAATCAGCAAACATCTGCTGCGACTTTTCCAACCCAATATCCAGAAACAAAATCAGCGCCACCGTCTCGTATCCCAACTGCGGATTTTCCCTCAAAGCCATCTCAAAAGCCGCCCGCCGATGCTGTCCATCATTAATAGTAAACTTAGCATCCATCGGCACTCGCAAACGACCGATTTTGCGTTCTTCCGCCAGATTTCCCACAGCTTCAAAAGTAATATCCGCATCAATCGAAGCGGCGATCGCCCCACAAGTGTAATTCCCAGAATTCTTGACAAAATAATCAGCTATTTCGGGAATTCTAGCATGATTAAGCGCGCGTTTCGCCCGCAGAGACGGCGGCAATTCTTCATAATCTAATGGGAACAATTTCGGCAAAAAACGCACCGGACACATGGATACGTAATATTCGCGGCCCGCTTGAATTCCCCGGATCACCGGCAAAATGTATTCAAAGGAAGGAGTAGACATATTTTTTTGTGAAGCCGCAGATAAATCTCAAGCCAGGGCGATCGGCAATTAACTCACTTACCCGAAAGTCCGCCGGGGGTTTAAACCCCCGTCTCATAGCGAAAGTCGGTTAAAAACCGACTGAAAATCAACCTCGAAATTGATCTGTATTCAGTCCTCTTTAAGAGGACTTTCGCTATGAGACAGGGGTTTTCAACCCCTGGCGGGCCCGACGGTAGCGCGTCAGACCCAGGTTTCGGCAATTAACTCGCTAACCCATAGGTAGCTATTTTTAGTATTTCACAAATATTTTTAAAAAACAAGGCTTGACATAAATTTTAACCTATGATATTTTAAAAAAAATAGCCTAATTATATAAAAACTGCAATGAATACCAACCCAGCGGCTGACCTCGCTAGCCAATTTTTGGAAAAAGAAAATCGCGAAAGACAAGAAATCGCACTTTTATTAGACAATTATTTAGGAAAGGACGATCGCATTTTCGTACAAAAAACCCAGATGGGAAACAGCGAAGCCTACATCGGTTCAGTCACCCTAGAATGGCTAGACTCCCGCGTCCGTTTCGCCTCACAAATGCCGCTTTTTCGGCAAAAATTTGACCTCCAAACTAACAACATCGTCCGCGACGACGAAACCATTGACGAAATTATCCAGCGCCCCTTAGATTGGTCGCGCCAAGCCGCCCTCACTCAATATTTAGCCGCCAGAAAATCTCACAAATTCCCCGCAGTTTTAGTAGTCGTCAGTCCCCCGTGGGTAGACAATCCTCTAGCAGAAGAATGGGATAAAAACGGCGTAGCAACTAAATCCGCCGCTGAATTCATATCCTTTGATAAAAACGGAAATTTAGGGCTGTTAGATGTATCTCAAAAAGTCTCTATTTTCGCCTTAGACGGCCAGCATCGGCTGATGGGAGTTCAAGGTTTAATGAGTTTAATTAAGACCGGAATCCTGCAAAGATACAACAAAAATAAAAAACCTGTCGGCGCTGCAATTACTCTCGAAGATTTAGCGGAAGAGTATCAAATTGACCCCGAAACAGTGTATAAATTAGCTCACGAAAAAATCGGGATTGAGTTTATCCCGGCGGCTGTGGCGGGGGAAACTCGGCAGCAAGCACAACGGCGCGTGCGATCGATCTTTGTGCACGTTAACCTCATGGCGGTAACGCTGAGTCAGGGACAACTAGCATTATTGAACGAAGACAACGGATTTGCGATATGCGCCCGCAAAATTGCCGTCACCCATCCCTTATTGAAAGAGCAAGAAAATAGAAATCCCCGCGTCAATTGGGACAGCGCCACAGTCGCAGCCAAATCAACAGTGTTAACCACATTGCAAGCGCTGCAAGATATGTCGGAACGGTATTTAGAATATAAATTCCCCCATTGGAAGCCGGAAAGAAAAGGTTTAATTCCCATGCGTCCCGAAGATGAGGAACTGAAAGAGGGAATTGAAGAGTTTCAGAAATTGTTCGATCATTTAGCAACTTTACCTAGCTATCAAAGAATTGAAAGCGGTGAAGAAACAACAGAATTGCGCCGATTTAGTTTTGAAAAGCCTGGTGGTGAGGGCAATATTTTGTTTCGTCCAGTCGGTCAAATTGCTTTAGCTAATGCTTTGGGAATTCTAGTATTTAGAAAGAAACTTTCCCTGAAATCTATTTTCGACAAACTCCGCAGGTACGATGTAGATGAAGGATTTAGCCACATGGACAATCCTGAATCTGCATGGTATGGCATTTTGTACGATCCGAATAAAAAGCGAATGCTAGTTTCTGGGAAGGATTTAGCGACGAAGTTAATTGTATATTTGGTGGCGGGAATTCAGGATGATATGGATCGAGCTCATTTGCGACAAGCTGTGGCCCAAGCGAGAACTTTTGAGGATAAAGCTGTTAGTTTTAATAGCAGGTTTGTCCATCCGAAAGAGGTGGGATTACCACCTGTGCTTAGCTAAGTTTCTGTGCTGATGACGGGATGAGGTATGACAGCTAAATTAAACTTTTAGCGTCATTGCAAACAAAACCTGGATAGTGGGTATTTCAGGCATAAATACCATGCCAAAGTTCTGCGATCGGGTGAACTTTGCCGTCTTCTACTTCCTGAAGTGCCATCCGAAGGCTGTTGAGGATATCTTCTTTAGATTGCTCTTCTTCATCTTCTTGAAACAGTTGGGACAGCGATTCCAAAATCAGGGTTTCGATGGGCAGGTTGAGTTGGCTAGCTTTCTCAATAAGTTGCTGTTCTAAGTGATCGCTAATGGTGAGGTTAATTTGCATGGATATATATGCCTCTCGATTTTATTAAATAACTAACTGCTACTATTTCTGACTATTTCTAACTTGCGGCGGATTGCAGCTTGAACTTTTTCATCGAAATCAGGATCGCTAGGGCTTGCAATAATCCTGAGCGGATGCTGATTGATTCTATCTAAATATGCCTGAAAAGCGGCTCGATCTCCACGGTGTTTAAGAAAATACTGTTTCAATTCAGTATTCGACATTGCATTATAGTTAACTTGGCTCATCAGCAAACTCCCCATTGGGTAAAATTTGGAACTCAAGCTCTTCATCATATCCAGCCAATATGTATACGTTACAAGTGCGATCGTCAACACAAATAAGATGGATAGGCTGAAGCATTGTGTACGTCAATTGATAACAGATGCGATATAAACTCTCTAGCTGGGCAGCATTAGGCATTTTCAAATCACTCCACCTAATACTTAGATTAACATATAACTCAATATTTTACCTCTGAATTTAGATATTTTGTACAATGTCATTTTAACAAAATTAATTCCGCTGCTACGGGCAAATGATCTGATTCTGTTGCTTCTAAAACCGAACTCGATTTAGCACCCCAATGCTTTGAATGCCAAATATAATCAATCCGACAAACCGGATAAGTTAATTTCAAGTTAATTTTTTTCGCAAAGAAACCGTGAGGCCAGGTAAAACCAAACCCAAATCCAGATTCTAGGAAAGCATCTCGCAAAACTTTCTGCACATTGTAATAGTCTTGACTTTCGTCTGTCATATTAAAATCGCCCGCGACAATTACTGGCAAAGTTTCTTGTTGAATGCGCTCTACTAAATCTTGAATTTCGGGAAAACGTTGTTTGTATTTGTAAACTGGGATTTTGATAAAAGGGAGTATATTATACATTTTAACCCACGGCCCAGTTGCTTGCATATTATAAATGACTATTGCTTGTTTGTTAAAGTTAATAACTGCTCGCTGCTGCGTTTCTGGATGATTAGCTAAGTGCAATATCTCGCTAGACACAATTGGGTATTTGCTGAAAATCCCTACGGGTGGAAGATTGATTTGATAGGGATAGTCTGCTTTCAATGAAGTGAAAACTGCGATATGTTGTTTAACAGTTTCTTGTAAAAATATTATATCTGGTTGTTTCTGGTCAATCAGTTTAATTAAAGTTGGTGATTTCGTTATATTCCAACCAACATTATGGGATAAGATTTTGATGCTAGGCTGGGAATTTGTGATGTTTATTGGCTGTGGTGAAAAGTATTTGACGTGCAGCCAACTCAATAGTAAAATACAAGCAATTGATGAAACAATAGAAAACCAGCGGTTTTTGATAAGTGAAAATGCTATGATGGGTAATAATAAAATGGGTAACAAAATTAAGGGAGTGAAAGTGCCAATAAAAGCAACAATCCACAGCCGATCCCAAAAAATTAGTCTGAGAATGAAGTAGCAGATAATGAATGCTGAGTAGCTATAAACTAAAAATACAACAACTTGTTTTAAAAGTATTTTAATTGTGTTCATTTGTAGCCTTTCATTATATTGTTATGGCTCATGTTTAAAATAGAAATTTGCTTAAATCAAATTCTTCAGTTGAGTGATGTTGACTGTCTCTTTCCGAAATTAAAATCAACAAAAGCCGATCGCTATAATCGGCCGCACCCCGCAATTCTTCTCGCAAAATTTCCAGTCCGCCATTAGCATATTCTTCAAAAATTTGCAAGCGCTGTGCTTCTGATTCTCCGTCGAGATGGGAGAGAATTTGAGGATTTTTGGTTTCGGCGATCGCAATTAACTTAATCGCCATATCATAACCCCTTGATACAAAGATATCAACATCAATGGAACCAGGTTCGCGTTTAGAAATTTCCCCCAAAGGTAAGCGTTTCTTCCGCTTATTTCCCAAGGATGCGGCGAAGGCTATGACATCAGCATAAGTCTGAAAAGGTGAGGATTTGTGTTCCGACGAAGTTAATGATTTGACTAAATCGGCTTTATCTTTAGCAATTCTAATTCGGTTAGCCGCCATTGCAATTAATAGGTAGTTTATAACTATTGTACATCTTGTAAAAACTAATATAAAGTTTGTAGTGAGGACTTCAGTCCTTTCTTGATGCGTTTAGTTAATAAGGACTAAAGTCCGAACGATCGAACCTGTTTGTAATCAAGACTTCAGTCCTCATCTTACTTTATAATGTACGCAACAACATAATTTTTTGGGTAAAACCGCCTCTGGCTTCCCGGCGCTTGGCTTGTGCGTTTAAAATGCGATCGCCCGAAATGCCATAACTCAGCATCAGCGCATCTATCACCTCATATAAATCAGCCAATTCAGCCACTAACTCGTCCCCGTCAGCCTCCGCCACTTCCCCAGCTTCCTCAATCAATTTCTGGCGCAAAGCTTGACGGTATTCTGTCTCCGACAAAATTATTACCTCGCATTCATTTCCACTTTGTCGAATAATTTCAGGAATGCGATCGCGCACCAACTTATGATACTCTTTTTCCATGTCAAACTCCCTTCAACCTTGATTAAAAGTTTGAATCAACCAGCGAGTAATTTCGCCATCATCTTGAGTTTGACTCCGATTCAAAGCTTCCTCAACTAACGCGATTTCCAGCCCAGGTAAAACCCGCGACTGTTGGATTCTCCCACTACCTCCCCCATTAATCGCAAACGCAAAAACCTCCCCAGTGTTTGCACGTTCAACCCAATATTCGCTAATTCCTGCGTCTTCGTAAAGCAACCGCTTGCTACCCAAATCATCATTAAAAGAAGATGCACCAATTTCTATTACCAAATTCGGCGGATCGTATTCATTCAAATCAATGGGTGAATTGTTGTCAGCCGGAGGAACTCTCAAATCTGAACCGATGTAGTAAGCTATATCTGGTTGAAACTCGCCAATACCTGTTTTGCGGAAACTGGCATTAGCAAACTGAACTACTCGGATATTTCTTAATGCAGCAAACAGAATAACTACATACGGGATGATCGAATTATGACGCGCGTGTAATGGCCCTACTGGTGACATTTCTACCCTCATGTGTTCTTGATAGTAATAAAACTTGCCTTTTTCCCAAGCTGAATCATCAGCAAAAGCCAGAAACTCTTCCCACGTCGCTTTCACCCAAATATCCGTTTCCAAAACCTGTGTAATTGCCGAACTAGAAGCCATAATCCACCTCTACAATTTCTGTGTATTCAAACTCATTTGGACTTTGCTTAACTAAAGGATAGCGTATCCCACCCAATTCGATCGCATCTTCTTCGCAATCAGCTTTCGGAGAATTGTACACCAACACATATTCCCTACCAGTGCAACTTTCCATCTCTTGAGCAACTTCTCCGCGCCACTGAGTTTTTGTTACCAAAATTACCAATTGATTCGCCAATTTCGGCAACTTATTGGCAATTTGTTTACGATAAATCTCGTCCAAACTGCCAAAGGGAGAATCCATCACAATCGGAAACGTACTACTATCCGGGACCATCAAAGTATTCTTTTGACTCCACTCTCGCACGCCCTCAATAATTCCGCCAATAAATGACAAGCTGAGTATTTGATTTTCCCCCGTAGAAGCTGCAACTAAAGATTCTTGCCCCGATGTATTTTCGACTAATGTCAGCTCGTATTTATCGCTCAATTTAGGTGTATAAGGTGTAAAAGAAATTTGAGTAAAAATATCCTGTACTCGCTTTTCTAACTGAGAACAAAACTGTTTCTCTAAACGCGATCGCACTTCAATTAGGCGATCGATCGCATCCTGAGTCGCAGCAATCCGGCGCTGAGCCAATATTTGTTTTCCCTCATTCATTTGTTGCTTGTCAATTTGCTTATCGAAACCTGCGACTTGCACCCTCAAACTCTCAATCTGCTGCTGGTTAGAGCCAGATTCCCGGTGCGATTCCCCAATTTTGACTTCAATTTCATCCAAGCGCTTTTGCAGGCGGCTGACATCGCCATCAGGAAAATTTCGCAATTTACTGTGAATACTATCTAACTGGTTTTCTACCCTAGAAAGTTCGGTTCTACTACGACTAACATTAGCTTGCTGACTGTCAATTTCCGACCAAAAATCTGACACTTGCTTATCAAGTTCATCTACGCGATCGCTAATCCGAATAGTCGTTTCTTCCACATCGCCAACTCCCGCTTTATCCATCCAATTATTAACATTCTGGCGAGATTCAGAACCCTCACTTAATTCTGCACCGCAGATACACCGTTCCGTCGCTAATAACTCTTCTAAAAACGGTCGCTGAATCCCCGAAAGCAAGGAGCCACCTTCCCGTAAGTTACCAACAATTACTTGGAACTCAGCCGCTGCATCCAACAAGAAGACACCGTAACCCCGAAGAGAAATTGCTCGTTTCAGAGCATCTGTAGCCTGGATAATTTGTTGCTTGAATAAATCTTGCTGCATTTCCAATTCATCTCGCAATTTCTGTAAATCCCTAGCCCCACCCAGCTCTAACAAGTTACCATTAACTGTTTTTTTTAACTCCCCTTGATTCGCTAATTCCTGTTCAAGTTCTACTTGTCTAAATAAAAGTTTTTCAACTTCTTGTTCGAGCTTTTGTTTGTCTTTTAAAAGTTGCTTTGTCTCGGCATTTCCAATTTGTCTTAAATCTATTTCTAGAGATTTTTTGGCTTCTCCCAAATGTCTGACAGACCGATTCAAAACTTCCACTCCTAGCAATTCCTTAGTCGCTTCAGCAATTTCAGCCTTCTTGTCATGGCGAACAATTTGCTCGATTCGTTCTCCATCAAAAAAGAAATATTGATGCAAACTTTCCGGCAAAATCCGCCCGATAATATCATCAGGATGTTGAAAAGGTGGCATCCAGCGGCCTTCATCTCCCGCTACCTGCATAAACAGTTCACTTTTGGTATGTTCTACGGTATTTTCACTTTTGTAGGCGCGACAAAGGCGTTTTACCTGGTAGCGCTTGTTGTCATGTTCAAACACCATTTCTGCCCAACAAGCTACTCCTTTTCCGATTTCTGCTTCAGCCAGCGCCCGTTTGTTTACTAATTGCTCAACTGCGGCAAAAGCGGCACTAAATTTTTCGTACAATACCCAAGTAAAGGCATTCATTAGTGCAGTTTTTCCGGCTCCATTATTACCGTGAATAACTGTAGTATTTTGACGACCATAGGCTAATTTAATTTCAGGAGTTTTGCCGTAAAATTGACGAAAGTTACAGAGAGTAATTGATATCAACTTCATACAATTGCTTCCTTAATAATTTTCAAAATGTCATCGTTGATGTGGCGGGGAGCTCTCATATACAATTTATCTTTTTCAACTTCCAATACTCGTTCAATGATTTGCCGTACTTCGGATGGCGCGCTAGTAATTGGTTCTTGCACATCGCTCAAATCCTTGTCAGTTTGATATGAGGAACGCTTTTCTGCTAAAATGTCTGTAGATGTTTTTGCGATCGCACTATCTTCATATCTAAATGGTACAATCAGGTTTTGACTCAGATTATCAGTCATAATTAGAAGGAAGAAGGAAGAAGGAAGAAGGAAGAAGGAAGAAGGAAGAAGGAAGAATGCTTATATAGTTAGCTTTTTAGTCATCTCTATTTGACGCTTAATTAAGTGGATTTACTTATTTTATTGCAAAAATCAAAAACTACAGGGTTACGTGTGGGGTGAGAAACCGGGTTTCTACGAGTTTTGCTCTCGCGTCACGAGAAATCTACAAAGAAACCCGGTTTCTACGAGTTTTGTGACGAAAAACGAGAGATTTAGTCAGAAACCGGGTTTCTGAGTTCGTAAGTGCGATCGCTAACGAAACTAGCAACTCAAACTGCAATAAAATAATTCTATCTTTTTAATATAAACTGAACCTGAATAAATGTCAAATATCTAATAAGCCGTACCGTCTCTGAAGTTGTAGCAATTTAACCCTAGCTTCTCCAGCATTATCAGCCAAATCGGCAAATTCCAAGAATCGTTTTAACTCTTTTCGGAGCAAGTTGCGTTCCACTTCTAAAGTTTCTCGTCCCAAATCAGGCGGCAAAACTATCATGTCAAATAAAGTGGCTCTTTCCTTCCCTGGATGTGGCCGCAAAATTCGTCCCCGGCGCTGAATAAACTGGCGCGGATTGCTGCTACTTGCTAAAATTACAGCATTGCGAATTGCGGGAATGTCAACGCCCTCATCTAAACACCGAATCGCTACCAAACCTTGCAATTCCCCACTCTCAAATTGTTGGCGCAATCTTTCTCTTTCTGCTGAAGGAGTGGCCGCAGTATAAGTGTTGACTCGATAGCCTAATTCTGAGCCCAATAACTTAGCAGTTTCTGTTAGTTGGCGGTTGTTATTTTGGCGCGTCGCACCTTCCACTGAACCATCACCGCAGTAAAATAAAGTATGTGCGGTATCGAGACGGTGAATCATTAATTCTCGTAAAGCTATTAACTTATTTGCAGCAGCCCCAATTAACCGAGCTCGCTGCATTAATAAAGTTGTTAAAGCATCGTTTTCTTCTACTTTCTCATCACCCGAAAGTGCCCACCCAATTTTTTTAGTTAAGTATGAGTATTTGCGGGTTTCGGCTTCGGTTAATTCTACTAAAATTGGATAGTATAAATAATGTACGAGTGCTTTCTGGCGGATGGCATCGGCTAAGGTGAGTTCCGGCTGCAAAACCGGGCCGAAATAATCTAAAATAGTTTCAGTTCCCTGTTCGTCAAAATGCCTTTCGGGGGTGGCGGAAAGGGCTAGACGCAGCCCAATATTGCGCGGTAAACTTTGTCCTAAGCGCGGCGCACCTAAGTTGTGAACTTCGTCTCCAATGATTAGGGTTTTTTCTGGGAAATAGCGGAGTTGCGATCGCAAACTATCTCCCATTAAGGTAGCATTAGTAGTGATAATCGTCAGAAATGTACGCGCGGCGCAGCTATCCCGTAGGGAATCGCCCGTTAGCGAAGCCCTCGAAGAGGATCGCACTTCATACAAACCAGCAGCCAGCTTATTCTGCCAACTACGGCTATCTTCAAAAGCCAAAATAGGTTGTAAACCAAATTTCTCCGATTCACGCGCCCACTGATTCACGAGGTGGCAATAAGGGCAAATTACGATGAGGACTTGTAAGTTAATTTTGTGGTATAATTCAGTGGCGATCGCCAATGCAGTAATCGTCTTACCGCTACCAGTCGCCATCTTCAGCGTACCGCGCCCATTATTGGCAAACCAATTAGCAACCGCCACTCGCTGATATTCGCGCAATTGCAGCGATGGCGGCATTCTCGGAAACCCAAATTGTGAATTATTTGCTGTTGAGTGATTCACCTTTAAATGCCGTTAGATGCAGTATTCCCTAAGCTAAACTGTAACTCATTTCTAACTAAAATTTAACAACCCAAACAAATCATTCGCCGATAGTTGTAAATCAGACAGCACATCGAGCACAGGTAAAATATCCTGATTCTCTTTAATCTCAGGTTCCTGCTGTGGTTTGAAAACAATGACTAATCGTTCTTCCGCGTCAATCAGCCAACCCAATTTAGTCTTATCTTTGAGACAAAACAGAATCTTATTAATCACGCGAGTTGAACTTTGATCCGGCGATAAAATCTCAATTATCCAATCGGGCGGAATTTCAAACCTATTTTCAATTTCTCCTTGAGAATTCAGAGGAATGCGCGGCCACTCGAATACTGCGATATCTGGAACAATAGAACGTCCACCAAAAGAGCAGCGCAATTCTGGAAACGCATAAGCTAACTTCTGCGGTTTTCCAATTCGATTAATTACAGATGGGAACTCAAATTGTAATGTACTATGTTTTCCTTGCGGTATATCTTTTTGATAAATTTGACCATCAAAATACTCGCTAGCCGGCTCCGTTTCTGGAAGCAGCAAAAACTCTTCCAGAGAAATCTTTGACGGAGACTGAATTGAAGTTAGCATAAGCCATTAAACCCTCAAAAACTCTTAAAAATTCATATCGTTGTCAGCTTCCCAATCAGCACAACTCTCCGATTCCACACCAGTAGGGTGCATCGCACAAACCAACAAATTCCCCCCATAAACTTGACCATGATAATTGTGACAACCCTGACAAGCCGGCTGCTGAGTTGGTGAAGGGTCTACATAAGTCACCATAGACAAATCTATCTCATCAAACTGCGGATCAAACTCCCGACAAATTTCAATTATCGGTTCGAGAAATTCATTAAAATAACCGTCAAATTCCTGTAAATAACCATCAACTTCAGGAATTAGGTTATTTTGTACTTGTTCTGTAAACTCTTCCGAAATCTTTGTCAAAACGTCCAACATTTCGACAAACTCTTCGCTGATGTCGGTGAAAAAATGCTCTACTTCAGAAGCAGCATTTTCCATTACTTCAAAAAAATCTTTAGACCAATCTTCCATGAATTTGACAGCTTACTATTGCAGAATATTTAACCGACAGATGCAGCCAGTCTCATGCGAGCCGATCGCACCTACTTTCAATTCTATTACCTAATGCCTTAGATTCGTCCACATCTGGCAAGGGAGATATACAAAAAAGGAACTCAAGAATGTTTCTTGAGTTCCCTTAATGCTTGGCTGTGCGAGCTTTTTGTTACTTAATCCTGCTTCAGGCGCCGCAATTCATCTTGTAAATTCTGCACCTGTTCGCGAAGCTTATCTACGCCGCCGGTTTCTTTACCATCCTTTGGCGAAATATCTTCTTCCTCAGAAACAATTTCGATTAACCGAGGTTCAGGCGGTTTTTGCTGTTGGGATGAGTCCACCGGAGGCTGCTGCTGAGCCTGTTGTACCATATCGTCAACAAAGCGGCGGGCTTCTTCCGTTGACATCTCGCCCCGCTTCACCAATTCATCTGCCAGCTTTTGAGCTTCAGTGCGTAATTCAGTTAACTTGCTGCCAGCTTTTTCACCAGCGTAGGAAGCTAGCCCGACACCAAGGTAAACTGCTTTCTGTAAAATATCTCCGAAACCAGGCATAGGAGCTATACCTCAAAATACTGGGTGAACCGGAGACCACGCCTATTACAAGCATCCCGTGTTGCTGCTACCTTCCGGTCCTGACAAGATTTGGGCGTTGGAATCGCGTGGGTCCAGTTCATTTGTGAGTATAACACAGTTATTTACTCTTCAACCACACACCAGTGATAAATTTCATAAATAACGCAACCGTTCTTTACCAGGGGGTCTTCAGCGACGATCGCCTGCGCCTCATCCATCGAACCCGCCTCAAACATCAACATACCGCCACCTCTCCTTCCCCAGTAGCCAGTTTTGGCTCGGTGTCCTTTAGAAATCAACTCTCGGACATAAGCTCTGTGAGCTGGCACGTACTGGTCAAAGACAGGCTTTTCGACAATTCCTTGTTCAATTTTGACAAACCAAGGCATTTTTATTTTGGATTTTAGATTTTATATTTTAGATTGGGAATGGGCGATGAGGACTGGGGGCTAGGGCTAAGCTCTAGCCTTCCATTTTCCACCATCCTTTCTTAACTGCGATGTTATCCTATGAACTCGTCAAAACAGCGATTTTTTATAGCTCTAGTGCCACCTCTCGATATTGAACAGCAGATTACAAGAAAACTAGCGGAATGCGGAAAGCTCAGCGACTTTAGTCCGCTCGATGAAAGCGGGCGGGGACTTCAGTCCCCTTCAGTCTTATATTGTGAACTATTATAACAGGTTGTATCTGTTTTACACCAATTTTGTTATTGTAAGTATATCGTGATGAGGTCGAAGTCATGCTAGTTTTTGAATTCAAAACTTATGGAAAGCGACAGCAGTTTGATGCTGTCGATCAAGCTATTAGGACAGTACAATTTATCCGAAACAAAGCAATTCGCTTGTGGATGGATGGCGAAAAGATTGGTAAAAACGATCTAAGTAAATACTGTGCAGTATTAGCAAAAGAATTCCCGTTTTGTGATGAATTGAACAGCATGGCTCGACAGGCGAGTGCAGAAAGATCGTGGTCGGCAATCTCCCGATTCTACGACAACTGCAAAAAGAAAACTCCCGGCAAAAAGGGATTTCCACAGTTCCAAAAAAGCAACCGCTCAGTCGAGTACAAGACTAGCGGTTGGAAGTTGGCAGCAGATAGGAAATCCATCACCTTTACCGACAAACAAGGGATTGGGAAGCTGAAACTAAAAGGGACACGCGACTTGCACTTTTACCAAATTACTCAAATTAAACGAGTCAGATTGGTAAAACGTGCAGATGGATGTTACGTTCAGTTTTGTATCCAGGTTGACCGTTCCGAAGTCGTAGAAGTAACTGGAAATGCCATTGGCTTAGACGTGGGATTAAAAGAATTCTACACCGACTCCAATGGTATTGCCGTAGAAAATCCACGATTCCTCCGCAAGGGAGAACGTAGATTAAGAAAGTCCCAAAGACGAGTATCAAAGCGCGTCAAAGGGTCTAGCAACAGAAAAAAAGCTAGGGTGGTACTAGGAAAACGCCACCTCAAAATAAGTAGGCAACGTAAAGATTTTGCTGTGAAATTAGCAAGATGCGTAATCCAGTCTAACGACTGTGTAGCCTACGAAGATTTGAGGATTAAGAATATGGTGAAGAATCACTGTCTAGCGAAATCAATTAACGACGCATCTTGGTATATGTTCCGAGTC
>JAJAYT010000562.1 GCA_026786085.1 Microcoleus sp. CAN_BIN18
ATCAAATTATTTCATGAAAAAACATACACCACACGCCTGTTGAAACCTCGTCTATACAAACAAAACCCGCCTCCGCGGGTTGAAGACCGAGCGGTTAAAATTACCTTATTTTCTTCAGTCCGCGGAGGCGGACTTCGTTTGTATAGACGCGGTTTCAACCGCCGTCCGATCTTCGTTTGTATAGACGCGGTTTCAACCGCCGTCCGATCTTTGCTAAAATAACCTGCGACTTCCTGTGCCCGAGTGACAGACGCTTGATTAAAGCGGCGGGGCTGTGGAATAATTGCGGTTTAGCAAAAGCTGCACAATTGTAGCTTGAGTTAATTCTGGTGTGAAGGTAGTGAACGAGGGCGAAAAATTGCTGAGAACGGACAAAGGATTTGCCCAAAAAGCCCGAACGGTAAATGGCAGGCGCTGGGCGAAGCTGAATCTGCTGCTAACATTGGTGCGCCGAGACTTGGAAGCTCAATACAAAGGCTCGATTCTCGGCAATTTGTGGCCGCTGCTGAATCAGCTATCGCAATTGGTGATTTACACTTATGTATTCTCGATCGTCCTCAAGGTGAAGCTCAAGCTTGCAGGTTTCCCCGAAGACAGCGACATTACATTCGGAGTCTGGCTATTTGCAGGTTTGCTACCTTGGAGTGCCTTCACCAGCGGTTTGATCAAGTCGGGAGTATCCGTGGTGGGACAGCCGAATTTAGTCAAAAAAGTGGTATTTCCCCTCGGTTTACTGCCGCTAGTGCCGATTTTGACAGCTTTTATTGAAAGTTCTCTCGGTTTAGCAGCTTTGATTGTCATAGTAGCAGTCTCCTCGCAAAAGCTCAACGCTACTTTATGCTTGTTGCCGCTGGTTTGGATTCCTCAGTTGCTGATAACTGCTGGTTTGGGATATTTGACAGCGGGCTTGACGGTGTTTTTGCGAGACATTCCTCAGACATTAGGTGTTATTCTAAATTTTTGGTTTTATTTGACGCCGATCGTCTATCCAGCATCAATCATCCCCGAAGAGTGGCGAGCGTGGATATTTTGGCTGAATCCAATGGCCGCTATCTCGGAGGTTTATCGAGACCTCATACTGCTTGGAGAAGTCAGACACTGGGGCGAATGGGGTGTCGCCACGCTCATCTCTGCTGCTATATTTTGTGGAGGTTTTGCAGTTTACCGACGCTTACGTCCCGCTTTTGCTGACGTGCTGTAAATTTGTTTGAGATCGAAAGTCAATTCTTTAATCTAAAATCCCAATAAAGGTTTGATCGTTTGGACTTTAGTCCTCATAAAAAATCTGAGGACTAAAGTCCTCACTACAAACCTATTTTTAGCGAGAGCGGACATAATATCAATCTCAAATCCCCGATGGAAAATCTCAAGTCGATTGACTCCTGCCAATGACAGAAAATGTAATTTCACTAAAAAATGTCTCTAAATGCTTTAAGCGGTACGATCATCCAGGAGACCGCTTAAAGGAAATGATTTATCCCAGTAAAAAACTTGCTGATGAATTTTGGGCCCTCCACGACATCAATCTGGAAATTACTCAAGGACAAACTCTGGGAGTAGTCGGTCGCAACGGTTCGGGAAAAAGCACTCTTTTGCAAATAATTGTCGGGACGCTAACACCTACCGCAGGAAGCGTCGAGGTTAAAGGACGAGTCTCGGCTTTATTGGAAGTAGGAAGCGGTTTTAACCCGGAATTTACCGGGAGACAAAATGTGTTTTTCAATGCTCAAATATTGGGATTCAATCATAAAGAAACTGAACAAAAGTTTGACGAAATAGCTGCTTTTGCTGATATTGGAGATTTCATTGACCAGCCAGTAAAAACCTATTCTAGCGGTATGTTTGTGAGGCTGGCTTTTGCCGTTGCGACTAGCGTTGAGCCGGATATTTTGGTGGTTGACGAGGCGCTTTCGGTGGGCGACGAAGCTTTTCAGCGCAAGTGTTTTGCCCGCTTGCAAAGCATTCAGGAAGGTGGCGGCACGATTTTATTTGTGTCTCACGCTGCTACTTCTGTGGTGCAGCTTTGTACGTCGGCGATTTTAATGGATAGCGGAGAATTGCTGCTCTCTCATACGCCGAAGGTGGTAATTTCTAAGTATCAAAAGTTGATTTATGCCGATCCAGATAAAGTCTTGGGGTTGAAGGAAGATATTCGAGTTCTAAACCAACTGACAAAGCAGGAAAGTGAAAACAATCTTCAGGATGCTAATTTAGAAAGCATAAAGATGGAGGTTAAACCGGATCAATATCTCTCCCAACCCAAGGAACATTATGATGAATTTTACGATCCGGGAATGATACCCTCGAATACAGTGAGGTATCCATCTCGCGGAGCAGAAATTATCAACCCACGCATTGAGACGCTGAAGGGAAATGTCGTAAATCACTTGATTGGTCGTCAAGATTATGTTTACACTTACTCTGTTACTTTCTCGCAGTCAACTTCCAAAGTTAGGTTTGGAATGTTGATTAAAACGATTAGCGGTTTTGAGTTGGCTGGTGCTTCTTTGAAGGCTTCTACTCAGTCAGTTAGGTATGTGGAAGCGGGAACGACGATTGTCGTGAAGTTTCAGTTTAAATGTTTGCTAAATCCGGGGGTTTATTTTTTGAATGCGGGGGTTGTGGGAACGGTAGATGGGGATTTAACTTATCTGGATCGCTGCGTTGATGTGGCGATGTTTAGAGTTCAGTCTTGTACTGAGTCCTGCGGTAACGGCATCGTTGACTTGCTGATCGAACCGTGTTTAACTGTGGTTAATTCTGATTCTCTGGTGAAAGAGCAGTCAAGCGAAGTCATCTAAAACTCTGTAAAAAAATGAGCAATATCAATTTAGATTTAGTTGAAAATCCGGTAATCAAAGCATTTATTCGAGAGCAAGCTAAGTTTCCCGAAGATTTTAAACTGAATATCTGCGAAGCAGATGAAATGTATTTGTTTAGCTTGAACAACGTTAAGGACGATCGCGATCGGGCTTTGGTGCGCTATTATGCGATCGGTCGCCGCATCCTCGATACCGTTAAACAAGTTGTAGATTGGCATTTTGGCAGTTTTGAGAATGTACCGTCTTTTCTAGATTTTGCCTGCGGTTACGGCCGATTTACGCGGTTTTTGATTCAGGAAATTCCTGCGGAACGAGTTTGGGTTTCTGATATTTATGCTAATGCGGTCAAGTTTCAAACTGAATACTTGGGCGTTAATGGTATTGTCTCGACGGGAAAACCAGAAAATTATTTAATTGACCGAAAGTTTGACTGCATTCTGGCTAATTCTTTTTTCAGCCATATGCCAGAAAGAACTTTTACGAGTTGGCTGCAAAATTTGTATGATTTGTTGACTCCTGATGGCATTTTGATGTTTAGCGTTCACGATGAGTGTTTGCGGGCTGTTGGGGCCGAAATGCCTGCCAATGGTATTTTGTTTAGCGCTAACAGCGAAAGTCAGTCTTTGGATAAGGAGGAATACGGCACAACTTATGTAACCCAAAAGTTTGTCAGAGAAATTGTGGCGCAAGTTAGCGGAGGAAAAGCTTTTATTCACCGGATAAAAAAAGGAATATGCAGATTTCAAGATTTGTATGTTGTCACAAATAAGCTAGTGAAAGATTTTTCGGAGTTGAAATTCAATCACCACCCGGAAGGATATATTGATGTTGCTGCTTTTACGAATAAGGAGAATTTGTATCTGGAAGGATGGGCGGCTGATGTGAATCTCGGCGGTCGAGTTGAGGAGGTGCAAGTGCTGGTAAACGGCGAGATTGTGCAGAGGTGCGAGCCTTTTTACGATCGCCCGGATGTGGCCGGACACTTTGAAACTGATGTGGCTTTGCAGTCGGGTTGGAACTGTTATTTGCCGAAAAATACTGTGGCACCGCAGGATGTGTTAACAGTCAAAGCAATCAATAACTACGGTTGGCAATGGATTCTGGAAACTTGCACTGTGACATCGCTGGTGAACCAAAGGCAATCGCAGTCTTTGTTGGGGTCTACTCAGACCAAAATTAAATTGATTGAGACTCAATTAGCTGCGGCTAAGATAGAATGGGAGCAAAGTCAAAGTAAGTTAATGATTACTGAAACGAAGTTAGAAGAGGCTCACACGAAGTTGCTTGAAACTCAAACTCAATTAATTTCAACTCAAGCACAGTTAGAGCAAACTCAAACTCAGTTAGTATCTGTGCAAATGCAGTTGGAGCAAACTGGAAATATGCTAATCAATGTCAAGCAAGAACTAGAGCGATCGCAAAGTCGAGTTGTGGCAATGGAAAGCAGCAAGTTCTGGAAGCTGAGAAGTGCTTGGTTTCAAATCAGGCGGTTGCTGGGCTTAGCAGGAGAGTAAGACAAGACAATTTTAGATTTTAGATTTTAGATTTTAGATTGGGGAGAGATGATGGACTAAGTGTTGGGATATTATCTAAAGTTGCATTTTGGGGTAACTGGTGTAACAAGTAAAATTGGTATGGGAATTAGGGGGAGGGAGAGAAATTGTGAGTACAAATGACAGCAAACCGTCGGTTTTTATTGTTACTGGAATGCACCGTTCCGGTACGTCTTTAACGGCTTCTTTGTTTCAGAAAGTCGGGGTTGATATTGGCAAAAGGTTAGTTGGCCCGGCCGACGGAAATGTGAAAGGTCATTTCGAGAATGTTGATTTTGTGGAGTTTCACAAGAGTGTTTTACGATCGCACGGCATTGATGAACTCGGCTGTACGTTTGAAAAAACGATTCCGGTAGCAGCGTCAGATGTGGAAATTGCTAAAAGGGCGATCGACCAAAACCAACAAACTCACAAGCATTGGGGCTGGAAAGACCCGCGAACCGCCCTGTTTTGGGATTTTTGGTTGAATTTGCTCCCCGAAGCCAATTTCATCTGCGTTTATCGATCGCCCTGGGAAGTAGTCGATTCGCTGTACCGCCGGGGAACCGATGTCAGCTTGCTGCAAAACCCCGAAATGGCAGTAAAAATGTGGCTGCACTACAACCAAAAAGTCTTAGAATTGTACGAACGTTTTCCCGATCGCTGTCTGCTGGCTAACGTTTACCCGATCGGCAACACTCCCGAACTTTTTATCGATCGAGTCAACGACAAATTTAACGTTAATTTAGGTGCGATACCAGCGGATAATTTTGAAGAATCTTTATTAGTCAATGATATTATCAAAAGTCACAGACCGAGTTTAATAGAACAATATTTTCCCGAAGCATTAGAACTATATCAACTGTTAGAAATCCAAGCTGGAAATCTCAGCAGCGAATCGAAATTGGCGAATGACAAAGTGATTCATTTCCCAGCATCTTCTGTCGGGCCCTTTGAAGACTGGCTAAAAATCCGCTTGCTGGAAAAACAGCAAAAAGCCAGCAATTCCGAAGTTAAACAGTGGCAAGAACAATTTCAACAAGCCCAGACAAAAGTGTTGGGATTGGAGACAAAATTAGGAGAAACTCAAGTACAGCTTGCAGGAAAAGAAACAAATTTTCAAGAAGCTTTAGCAAAACTGCTGGGATTAGAAACAGAATTAGGACAAACTCAGGCACTGCTTGCCGGTCAAACATCGCAATTTCAAGAAGCGTTAACAAAAGTCCTGAAGTTAGAAACAGAATTAGGGCAAACTCAGGTACAGCTTGCCGGCAAAGAATCGCAATTTCAAGAAGCTTTAGCGAAACTGCTGGAATTAGAAACAGAATTAGGACAAACTCAGGTACAGCTTGCCGGCAAAGAATCGCAATTTCAAATAGCTTTAGCAAAAGTCTTGAAATTAGAAACAGAATTAGGGAAGACTCAGGTAAAATTTGAAGAAAAAGAATTCAGGCTGGAGCAAAAGTTAGCTGAGTTACTGTGGTTGGAAACAGCACAAAGTCAAACTCAGCAAGATTTGGAACTATCGCGCCAGGAAAATGAAAGATTCCAGGCAGAAATTGCTGCCATCAAGTCTTCGGACTGGTGGCAACTGAGAGAAAGATGGTGGGAATTTCAGCGCCGAATCCGCGATTTATTCCCGAAATTTATTTTTTCTTTGGACAAACCGACTACTTGGCAAATTAGCGATTCCAATCTGTTAATTGTGGGCTGGGTTTTTAACACAAAAACTGAGATTGTAGCAGTTCGCGCGCGAATTGAAGGCAAGAGTTTCGCCGCTGTTTACGGTATAGAAAGAAGCGATATAGCGTTGGCACACTCGAATATTGCGGCTGCAAATAAATCGGGTTTTACAATTGAATTGCAAGCGCCTGCCGGACGGCACGAAGTGCTGCTGGAAGCGCAAGAAAAGGGCGGGAATTGGCATCTTTTGGCAACTTATCCACTATTGGTTTCAACGATTCAAGCATCGTTAGATGTGCCTGTGGTTTGGGAACAGCTTCAGGGTCAAATTTTGTTTGCAGGTTGGTGTTGTCATCACGATCGCAAAATTGCTAAATTAAGCTTTTTGGGCGGTGATACTGCTGTAGAATGCGCCTACGGTTTGCGACGAAAAGATGTCGGCGAAGTGTTTCCTGACTGGGTTAACAGTTCGGAAAGTGGCTTTGAGGCGCTTGTCGATTTGCCTCCGGGTGAATGGCACGTTTCTCTGCAAGCTGAGTTGGAAACTGGGGAGATTTTGTATTTTCAAGCGCCGCAAATATTGACTGTGCGACGTTACCATATTTGGCAGCGAAGTGCTGATAAATTTGAGGAGTTTTCGAGTTTTGTAGAGGCTATTCGGCAGCGGGCGAGGGAGAGAAAACAGCGTCTGGGTAGAATTGTGCCGATGCCTTGGGAAATTGTTAAGGTGATTCGCCAGTTTGGGAAGATTTATCGGCAACAAAAACAGTTTACTGCGCCGGGAGATTTGCTACCGCCTGCGGGTTTTGTGGTTCCTAAACCGATTGATAGGTATGATGCTTGGTTGGAGGTGAATCAGTGGAATGTGCGATCGCGCGATTACTTGATTTCTCGGTTAAAATCCTGTGGGGAAGCGCTGCCGAAAATTTCGGTGGTAATGCCAGTGTACAATCCGCAGATAGATTTTCTCGAAAGTGCGATCGACAGTGTAATCCATCAAGTCTATCAAAACTGGGAACTCTGCATCGCCGATGATTACAGTACAGACTTCACGGTTGCTGAAACTTTGAAAGACTGGGCCGAAAAGGACGATCGTATTCGCATCACATTTCGCACAGAAAACGGCAACATCAGCGCCGCAACTAATAGCGCCGCCGCCCTCGCCACAGGCGACATCATCCTGTTTCTAGACAACGACGACGAACTAACTCCCGACGCATTAGGCGAAGTCGCCTTATATTTTGCCACCCATCCAACCACCGATTTCCTCTACTCAGACGACGACAAAATCGACACCAAAGGTCATCGATTCGCCCCACAATTCAAACCTAAATGGTCGCCGGAATTGCTGCTTTCCTATATGTATCTCGGTCATTTGTGCGCCGTAAAAAAAGAAATCTTTGAACAAATAGGCGGCTTGCGGCTCGGTTTTGAAGGCTCGCAAGATTACGATTTTGCCTTGAGAGCAACCGAAATCTCCCGCCACGTCGCCCACCTGCCCCTAGTGCTTTATCACTGGCGAACCGCCCCAGGTTCTACCGCCGTATCTGGGGCCGCGAAACCAGCCAGTTTTGCCGCAGGTCAACAAGCCATTCAAGACGCACTAAACCGCCGACAAATTAAGGGAAGTGTCGCTCAGCACGCCTGGGCAATCAAAGAAAATTTGGGCATATTTGCCCAGGATTTCCCGGATGATGGCCCGTCAGTAACTTTGATTATTCCTACTAAAAATCAAGTTAAATTGCTGAAATCCTGTCTAGATTCCCTGGAAAAAACAACCTACAAAAATTATCAAATTGCGGTCATTGATAACGAAAGCGACGATCCAAAAACCCTAGAATATTTAAATCAATTAAGTGGTCAAGTTTTGCGAATCAAAAATCCTGGAGGCAAGTTTAGTTTCGCGGCAATTAACAACCGCGCTGTCGCACAAGTTGACAGCGAATACCTGTTGTTTTTGAACAACGATACTGAAGTAATCACCCCGCGATGGCTGAGTCAAATGGTCGGATACGCTCAAATTCCCGCTGTGGGTGCAGTCGGTGCGAGGCTGTTATATCCCGACGGCAGAATTCAACACGCGGGCATAATTCACGGCCTCCATCACGGTTTAGCTGGTCACGCTTTTAAGCTGATGAATAGCGACAATCGAGGCTATCTTTCTCAAGCGATGGTAACGCGAAATTACTCGGCGGTAACTGCTGCTTGCACGATTACTCCGCGTCAATTGTTCTTGGAATTGGGCGGTTTTGATGAGGAGAATTTTGCTGTTGCTTACAATGATGTTGATTACGGATACCGATTGTTAGAACGGGGTTATCGGTGTGTTTATTGTCCTGATGCGGAGTTGTTGCACAAGGAGGGAACTTCGAGAGGTTTTACTGATAATCCTCAAGAGGTGGCGGCTTTTCGGCGCAAGTATGCGGGGAAAAATGATGGTTTTTACAGTCCTCATTTGTCTTTGGAAGATGAGTATTTTCATATTCAACCTCGACGGGTTTTTATGAAGGAAGAGGCAAGATTGGCAGCGGATTTTGTAGCGGATTTAACGGATGTCACGGATGGCGGATTGGCAGCGGATTTTGTAGCGGATTTAACGGATGTTACGGATGTCACGGATTTAACTGATCAGGAAGAGTTGAAATTTGCTGATTCTGGTTTGTTATCAGTAGCAGAAGCAAATAGTTCGATTCATCCTGTTAAGGTTTTGATGTGCAGCAATTCGCTGGATTTTACGGGCGCGCCGCTGCATCAGTACGAAATTGCGGTGAAGTTGGCGGCTGAGGGTGTGATTTGGCCGATCGTACTTTGTACAACAGACGGGCCCCTGCGTCAAGCTTATGAACAACAGGGAATTGAAGTAATTGTGCGCGACAATCCCCTCGAACATATCTATCAGCGCGCTGCTTATGATGAAGCTATCCGCAGTTTTAGCCAGGAAATTGAAAGTTTAAAAGTAGATGCAATTTATGCCAATACTTTAGAAAACTTTTTTGTAGTTGATGCGGCGCGACAAATCGGAATTCCTACGGTTTGGAATGTGCACGAAAGCGAACCTTGGCAAACTTATTTTAACCGATTTGGTTCGGAGATTGCGGCGAGAGCCTTAGAGTGTTTCCGCTTTCCTTATAAGGTCATCTTTGTAGCGGATGCAACGCGGGATAGGTATTTGCCTCTCAACAGTCACCACAATTTTACAGTAATTCATAACGGCTTAGATTTGAGCAAACTGGCAAATTTGGATAATTCGGAATTGACTCGAAAAAGCTTAGGTATTGCAGCGGAAGACGTGGTAATTTTGCTCCTGGGAACAGTCTGCGAACGCAAAGGACAGCAGGATTTGATTAAGGCACTTTCACTTTTGTCTGATAAATGGCACAATAAGATTAGATGTTTTATTGTGGGCGATCGACCGAGTATTTACAGTAACAAGTTAGCGGATATGGTGAGTGAATTGCCGGAAGAGTTGCGGCAAAGAGTGACAGTAGTGGCGGAAACTGGAGAAGCTGGAAAATATTACAAAGCGGCGGATATTTTTGTTTGCACTTCTCGTGTAGAAAGTTTTCCGAGAGTGATTTTGGAGGCGATGGCCTGCGATTTACCAATTATTACATCGCCAGTTTTTGGAATTAAAGAACAAGTGCGGCCGGGAATTAACGGTTTGTTTTATACGCCCGATCGCCCGGACGAATTAGTTGCAGCTTTGATTAGTTTATTGGAGGATAAATTATTGCGGCAGCAGTTAGCTGGAAATGCTAAATATGTGTTGGATTCACTCAATACTTTTGAGGAGATGACTCAAGCTTATGCAGATATTTTCTGCGAAGCATATTTCAGCAGTCATTAGATATTGCAGTGCGATCGCAGGTTGGTAGTGAGGACTTTAGTCCTCATAAAAGCCAGAGGACTGAAGTCCTCGCTACGAACCTATTTGAGCAGTTTTTTGGGTGAATAAATAATATAATTCCCCGAGAGTTGCGGAACCTATTGAAAATTGAGCCATCAATACTATAAAATAATCAAAAATGAACGATGAAAAAATGACCGATCGCCCAAGAGTAGATTATGAAACCGCATGGGACAGTTACGCCCAAGAGTGGCAACAAACTAATGCCGAACTTGCCCATATTGGCGACGAATGGATAGGTAAAGCCGCCGGTGCCGCTAACTCCTTAGCGGAGTACGAAGCGCTGATCGAACAGCAATTTATTGCACCGTACATCAAAAAAGAACATACGGTTTTAGAAATTGGGATCGGTGGCGGGAAAACGGGTTCGCTGTTGCTACAATATTGCGATCGACTAATTTGCGCCGACATTTCCAGTCAAATGCTGCAAGCCGCCCGATCGCGATTAGGAGACGATCGCGTTTCCTACGTCAAACTCGACGGTTTAACCTTAGACGGCATCGCCCCAGCTTCAGCAGATGTGTGCTTCTGCTACGATACAATGGTACACGTAGAGCCGGTAGACATATTCAACTACCTAACTCGAATTCCGAAACTGCTGCGGGGCGATCGTATTTGCGTCTTTCACCACGGCAATATTCTCAGCGAATTAGGCTGGCAAAAATTCGCCGGCGAGTGGGACAAAAACTTACTGGGAGGCAGAGATGGCACTGCATTCTCAGTAATGACTGATACAATTATGGAAAAATTTCTCAATCATTTAAACTATGAAATCATCCTGAAAAACACATCCTCAGTACCGCGAGATTGCGTCTGGATCTGCAAAGCCCCCAGTTTGTAGTAAGGACTTTAGTCCTTCTTCCTTCTTCCCTCTTCCTTCTTCCTTCTTCCTTCTTCCTTCTTCCTTCTTCCCTCTTCCTTCTTCCTTCTTCCTTCTTCCTTCTTCCATCTTCCTTCTTCCCTCTTCCTTCTTCCCTCTTCCTTCCACAATGAAAGCATTATTTCTTCACCCAAACTTCCCCGCCCAGTATCGCCACATTATCACCGCTTTAGGCGCAGATCCCAAAAATCAAATTGTTTTCGGCACTAAAAACGAGCGTCCCGAATGGGAAATTCCCGGAGTTCGCAAAGCAGCATTTACCCCTAGCCGCGAACCCAACCCGCAAACTCACCAATACGTCCGCCCTTTAGAAAGTGCAGTCATCTACGGACAAGCCGTATTTAGAATGGCAGAACAACTCAAAGCAGATGGTTTTGTACCCGATGTAATCTGCGGACATTCCGGTTGGGGGCCGACACTGTTTGTCAAAGAAGCTTTTCCAAATACGCCGCTTTTGTGTTATTTCGAGTGGTTTTATCACTCCATTGGTTCGGACGCAGATTTCGATCCGGCGGAACCTTTAACAGTTGACGACATGGCGAGAATTAGAGTCAAAAATGCGCCTATTCTGATCGATTTATACTCTTGCGATTGGGGTTTGTCGCCCACTTATTGGCAGCGATCGCAATTTCCGCCAGAATTACAGCAAAAATTGTCCGTACTCCACGACGGCGTAGATACCGATTACTTCAAACCAGATCCAGGCGCTAAACTAATTTTGCCCAATTTAGATTTGTCCGCAGTTGATGAAATTGTCACCTATGTATCGCGGGGAATGGAACCTTATCGGGGCTTTCCAGAGTTCATTGAGTCGATCGCCTATGTGCAAGAACGCCGCCCCAACTGTCACGTAGTTGTTGTTGGTTCAGACAGAGTTTGTTATGGTCGTTCTTTACCAAACGGCGAGTCTTACAAAGACCATATGCTAAAAAAAGTGCCGCTAGATATGTCGCGAGTACACTTTGTCGGGCCGCTACCTTACGGACTGTATTTAAAAGTAATTCAAGCATCGGACGTACACGTTTATTTAACCAGACCATTCGTGCTATCTTGGTCAATGATTGAATCTCTATCAACCGGATGTTTAGTCATCGGTTCCGACACCGGCCCAGTGAGAGAAGTAATCCGCGACGGAGAAAACGGTTTGCTAGTCGATTACTTCTCGCCGAAACAAGTAGCCGATCGCATTGATGAAGTTTTAGACCATCCTACCCGCATGGCAGAAGTTCGCGTCAATGCCCGTCAAACCGCCCTAGAACGCTACAGTTTAGCTAAAATGTTGCCGCAGCATTTAAAACTGATTGAACAGGTCGCAAATCGCTCGATGCCGCCCACAATTGGTATGCAGCCAGAACGGGAATTAGCCGCATCTTTTGGAGTGAGAATTTAGCAGTAGTCGGCGGTTGAAACCGCCCCTACACACACAAAACCCGCCTCCGCGGGTTGAAGAGTTAGTTTGGTATTAAAGCGATCTGCAAGCATCCTACATAATTTTAGGCACTTTGAAAAACTCCCCATCGCGATCGGGAGCTCCCTCCAAAATATTGTCTCTGTTAGCAAAAGGTTGCAAATCATCCGATCGCATTACATTACTAACATCGATCGCCCGTGTTGTCGGCTGAACCTTACTTGTATCCAGTTCGCTCAACTGCTCAAAATAATCCAAAATACCGTTAAGTTGACCCGTAAACTGCTCTTCTTCTTCAGGCGTTAATTCCAATCGAGCTAAATTCGCTACTTTCCGAACTTCTTCTCTGTCAATCATAAAAAATGGGAATTGGGAATTGGGAATTGGGGATTGGGAATTGGGAATTGGTAATTGCGGATTGGGAATTGGTAATTGCGGATTGGGAATTGGTAATTGCGGATTGGGAATTGCGGATTGGTAATTGCGGATTTTGCTTCACCCATTACCGATTACCCATTACCGATTACTGATTACCGATTACCGATTACCAATTACCAATTACCAATTACAATCGAGTTGCAACTAACAACCGAGGTTAGAAATACACATCAATCTGCGATCGGCCACTCGTCTTCAGCCAATTTTGCACCTCAATGTAATTGTTCGGGGCCAAGCGAATAGCCTCCTTCCAATAATCCGCAGCTTTATCAAAGAGCCCTTCCGCCCCTTCAATATTGCCAGATTCCTTTTCCTTTTCCCCTTGATAGTGGTAAATCACAGCAATATTATTAAGGGCTTGCGGCATTCTGGGATTAAGTTCCAGGGCTTCGCTGTAATACTCCAAAGCTCTATCGTGTTCGCCGTTGCTAGTATGGATCAGCGCCATATTGTACAATACATAACTGCGATCGTAAGGATCTTCCTCCAACTTCAGCGCTTCCTCATAATTGTCCAGCGCTTCAGCATATTCGCCATCAGCTTGAGCCGACATACCATCCCGGTAATAAGCAAAAGCTTCCTTCGCCTGCTTTTTCGCTGGCATAATCTTCAGGATGATATCCGCCATTACCGTGAAACTTTTGTCAATAAAGTTATCGTTGCGTTGAGTTCTAGGCATAATGCAATTTTTAGGGTTAGTAGCTAATCAGAACGATTAGCCTTTGACACACTCCCCAGCCTGAAGGCATGGGGATTCTAAGCTCAAACAGCAATTGCAGGCATTGCCTGTCTAATATTGCCTAACTTAACGGTTGATGCCCCAACCGCACAAATATTTTTAGCTGCGTTTTGATTACGTCCATTTTTAGTATACACTTACTAAATAGTTCTTGACATGAAGAAATATCAAGTTTCTTGATACTATTTTTGATCGTCTAGAATCTCAAGAAAAAGCCGTCCTAGAAGGACGGGGCTTTGACCCATTTTTTTGGTAAAGTTTTCCTATTAAGAGTTTTGCAACTGTTTTAGTTAGGAGTTGTGTTGAGGGCGATCGAAAGTCAACACGCCCTTCGATTCAACTCTCGCGCCAGCCCTATCTATTTTAGATAACTCTTGCAAGACTTGCAAAAAAACCAGATTTGTTTAATCTATTTCTCGCACTCTCCACAAAATTTACAAAAATTAGTGCAAAAGCGAAAGTTTTTCTGTAGAGTGCGCGATCGAGCGATCGAGCTACCCTACTAACTGTACCCACAATCCCCCGCCGTTGCCCCTGAGAGCACAGAAGCAAATAGTCGATCGAGGAAAAATGCAACCACAAAGTTTTATTAAGCTATCCGAGTTCAGCAAATACTTGAAAGTTATTCGGTAAAACACTAGCAAAATATTGCTCAAAAGTCAAGGAAAAAATCAAAAACAAATTAAACAGCAGACTATCAAAACGGGATCGAATTCCCGCAATATATAATAAAAACAACAGGTAATGTTCACAGAGAGAAACCTATGGCTCCGAATCCCACCATTATGCAAGCTGTCGAACAACTTGGCTACCGCGTTACGGTTGGAGACGTGGCGGCAAAAGCCGGATTAGATATCAATTTTGCCCAGCGAGAACTTTTAATCCTCGCCTCCGAAGCAGGCGGCAACCTGCAAGTAGCAGAATCCGGCGATATTGCTTATTTATTTCCCAAAAATTTTCGAGACGTTTTACGCAACAAATTCTTACAATTACAGTTGCAGGAATGGTGGCAAAAAATCTGGCGAGTTCTATTTTACCTGATTCGCATATCTTTTGGCATAGTGCTGGTAGCTTCCATCCTCTTAATTTTTGTTGCGATCACTATTTTACTATCTAGCAGCAGCAGCGACAATAACGGAGGCGGAGGCGGAGGAGGCGACAGGGGCGGCGGCGGAGGAGGCTTTTGGTTTTTTCCCACTAACGACTTAATCTGGCTATTTTACTGGAATCACGAACCTTATTACCAGCAGCGGGCGCGATCGCAGGGCCAAAAACCCGAGATGAGTTTTCTGGAAGCAGTTTTCTCATTTTTATTCGGAGATGGCAATCCCAACTACAATTTAGAAGAGCGCAAGTGGAGCAGTATTGCCGCAGCTATTCGTAATAACCGAGGTGCGATCGCCGCTGAACAAATTGCCCCATATCTCGACAACCTGGGACAGGGATACACCCGAGAATACGAAGAGTATATGTTACCAGCCCTCGCCCGCTTTGACGGCCGTCCCGAAGTCAGTCCCGAAGGGCAAATCGTCTATCACTTCCCGCAATTGCAAACCACAGCCACCGAAAGAAATTCCGAACCAGTGGGAGCTTACTTGCGAGAAATAGTATGGCGTTTCAGCCACGCCAATTCAGGACAAATGATACTCGCGGCAGGCTTGGGAGCAGTAAACCTAGTTGGTGCATTAGTTTTAGGAAATTTATTAGCTAAAAGTGCGATCGCAGGTGGATTTATCGGTTTTGTCAGCGCTATTTATCCACTGCTCCTCATCTACGGCGTTGGATTCCTCTCAATTCCCCTAATTCGCTACTTCTGGATTCAGTGGAAAAATAGCAAGATAGAATCCCGCAATCTAGAGCGACAGCAGCGAGCCCTGTTATTAAACAAACCCGATGCTAACTTGCAGCAAAAATTAGCCTACGCCCAGGAATTTGCAGCAGAAAACGTTCTGGATGGAGAAGACTTAGCTTATACAACAGAAACCGAATTAACCCAACAAGAACTAGAACAGTCAGCGAAAATAGATGCCGAATGGCAAAAGCGGATCGATCGACAATGAGTAGTTTTGAGCCAAAACCTCAAATCTAATCAACAGACATCTCCTAAAAAGCAGGTTTTGAACAGGCTTTCGGGCCTGTTCCACAATAGTTATGGGAGATGTTTAATGTTTGATAGTTCGGACTTTAGTCCTCATAAAAATCCAAGGACTGAAGTCCGAACGATCAAACCAAATATTAAATTCAATCTTTAGGAACCTGAGACTCTTTCGTATTC
The DNA here is from genome assembly GCA_026786085.1 of Microcoleus sp. CAN_BIN18. Taxonomy (GTDB): domain Bacteria; phylum Cyanobacteriota; class Cyanobacteriia; order Cyanobacteriales; family Microcoleaceae; genus Microcoleus. Next base: position 15,685 of record JAJAYT010000562.1, read on the forward strand.
CTAGTTTTTGTAACAATTTTAGGGCGTTTAAAAATCAAACAATTTTGGTCGTACTTCGAGTCGTGGCGGAGAGCCACAAGTTCCCACCCCTCATCCCCCAACTGATTGACAAATAGATGCAGCGAGCCTTGTTTCCAATCTCGGAGTTCCTCACCATTTACATATAAACTAATCAGCTTATTTCCAAAAGGATACATATTCGCATCCAAAAATAAATAATCCCACTTTTTCATAGCAATCCTTAATTTAGTTAGTCATTAGTCATTAGTCATTAGTCATTAGTCATTAGTCATTAGTCATTAGTCATTAGTTCTTAGTTATTAGTCATTAGTTATTAGTCATTAGTTATAGCGGTTCTCAAAAAAGTGAGGTATGCCCACGGAGGCCTATGCCCACGGAGGCCTATGCCCTATGCCCACGGAGGCCTATGCCCTATGCCCACGGAGGCCTATGCCCTATGCCCTATGCCGGATAGTACCTCATATGAGAGCTCGAAAGGCTATATTAGTCATTAGTAATGGGGAATTAGTAATGGGGAATTATTCTTCCCTCTTCCCTCTTCCCTCAAACTTCTTCCGTTACCGAATCCGTTACATCCGTTACATCCGTTACACAATCCGTTGCCGAACTTCCCTCTTCCCAGCAGTTACTGCACAGCAATTCTAGCCAAACCAGTACCCCGGTAATAGTGCAACAAAATCTGCTGGTAGCCGTATCCCTGTCTAGCCAAATTGTAAGCCCCCCACTGACTCATCCCCACAGCGTGACCGAAACCTTTACCAGCAACTTGAAAACCATTAGGAGGCTGCCCGCCATTTCTCCCACTAAAAATCCCGCCGTACTGAGG
>JAJAYT010000563.1 GCA_026786085.1 Microcoleus sp. CAN_BIN18
AACGAACTAGGGGTTATGCTTTCACCGCTGCATCTGCGGGATAGGTTTCACACCTACTTGTGTAATCAGTTATCTGGCTGATGGAACCAGCTACCCGTCTCTGAGCATTTCTACCCATTTGGGATAAACGAATCGCACATTGACAGATTCAGCGTAACACTCATTTAAGCTTAAAAACAAATAAGGACACGGCACTGCCGTGTCCCTACAGAAATTAACTCAATTTGCTATTACTTAACAAACAGCATTTCTTGATAAGTAGGCAGCGGCCACAAATCATCAGCCACTTCACCTTCCAAAGCATCAGCATACTGACGAACCTCATCCATCAAAGGACGAATTGTTTGCGAAGCATACTGCATATGGTCTTCTGTCGAAGCAAAATCGTGCTTGCTCAAAGCATCACTCAACTTGCTCGCAGTATCCATCATTGACTTAACCAGCGTCGCGACTTTTTCAGCAGTTACCTTTTCCAGTTCAATACCAATCTCTTTCAAGCCAGCAATCGTGCTGGAAAGATCAGACAAATACCTCACCGCAGCCGGATAAATTATGGTTTTTGCCATGCTTCCCACCAGTTTTGCTTCGACTTCAATTGCCAGCAAATACTGCTCTGCATAGACATCATAACGGCTTTCCAATTCAACCGGAGTCAGAACACCTGTCTTTTGAAACAAGTCTTCAATGTATCCTGCTTTCAACACAGGCAAAGCATCTGCCGTAGTCCGCAAGTTGGCTAAACCCCGTTCCTCAGCCATTTTGTGCCATTCTTCAGAATAGCCATTACCGCCAAATACCACGGCACCGTGTTCGTCCATCACTTCTTTCAGGACTGTTTGGATGGCAGCATTCAGGTCAGTTCCCTTAGCTAAATCGCTTTCTAATTTGTTAGCAACCCAGTCCAAAGAATCTGCAAGAATTGTATTCATCGCCACCAGTGGCCCGGAAACAGATTGACCGGAACCTACTGCACGGAATTCAAACCGATTTCCGGTAAAGGCAAAGGGCGAAGTCCGGTTTCTGTCGCCGGCATCTTTTACGAAAGTAGGCAGTGTTTCTACGCCTAAATTCATGATTCCGCAACCTTGAGAACCTTTAACTCCGCCCTTGCTAATTTGCTCGAAGATATCTTCTAATTGCGAGCCCAAGTAGACGGAGATAATCGCTGGTGGAGCTTCGTTTGCACCTAATCGGTGGTCATTGCTGGCAGTTGCAACTACCGCGCGTAACAATGGGCCGTATTTGTGAACTCCGCGAATCACAGCGCCGCAGAACACGAGGAATTGCACGTTAGAGTGCGGTGTATCACCGGGGTCTAATAAGTTTCCTTGGGTGGCATTACCAACAGACCAGTTGACGTGTTTGCCGGAACCGTTAATGCCTGCGAAGGGCTTCTCGTGCAACAAGCAAATAAAACCATGTTTCTTCGCAGTGTTGCGGAGAATTGTCATGGTTAATTGTTGGTGGTCGCTGGCGACGTTTGCTGCTTCAAAAAATGGTGCAATTTCAAACTGACCGGGTGCGACTTCGTTGTGGCGGGTTTTCGCAGGAATTCCCAGGCGGTACATTCTTTCTTCTACTTCCTGCATGAAGACTTGAACGCGCTCTGGAATGGCTCCGAAATAGTGGTCATCAAATTGCTGACCTTTGGCGGGAGGCTTGCCAAACAGGGTGCGACCTGCTAACAACAAGTCGGGGCGGCTGTTGGCGAAGTTGGAATCTATTAGGAAGTATTCTTGTTCGGCACCGCAACTGGAATTGACGGGAGCGACTTCGGTATTTCCTAACAGTTTTAATACTCTGGTTGCTGCTTTGTTCATGGCAGCAATGGAGCGCAAAAGTGGGGTTTTTTTGTCTAGGGCTTCACCTGTCCAGGAGATGAAAACAGTGGGAATGCACAATGTCATGCCGTTGTCTGTTTCCATGACATAGGCGGGGCTGGTGACATCCCAGGCTGTGTATCCGCGAGCGGCGGCGGTGGAGCGAATGCCACCGTTGGGGAAGGAGGAACCGTCGGGTTCGCCTTGTACTAGAAGTTTACCTGCAAATTCTGAGATGACGGAGCCGTCGCTTTGGACTGAGATGAAACCGTCGTGTTTTTCGGCGGTGCTGTTGGTGAGCGGGTAAAATACGTGGGCGTAGTAGAGTGCGCCTTTGGAAATAGCCCAATCTTTCATGGCTACTGCAACTACATCAGCTACGGAAGGATCGAGTGTTTGCCCGGTTTGAACGGTATTTTTTACTGATTTAAAAATGCTTTTGGGCAGGCTTGCTTGCATTTTGCTCAGACTAAAAACGTCTGTTGCCCACATATCTTCGAGCCGCTTGGGAGGCTGGGCGGGCATCAGTTTGCGGTTGACAATTTGAGAAATTGCTTGAACGCGCGATTGGTTTCCACTCATGGTTATTTTTATGGGGATTATGGGACGAGTAGTTGTGAAAAAATATAGGTTGGCAGAAGTCTAACCCTTGACGAATATGTTGGGTTTACCTTATATCTTGCACCATTACAAATAAGCCTTTTAAGGGCGGGCGGGATGCCCACCCCATAAGAAATTTGATATCTTTTGGAACAGGCAAGATGCCTGTTCTTGAGAATGGTGCAACATCTGAGATTTACCCAACATTTTTAGTCTGAACTCACTTTTTGGAGAATGCCTTTTTTGCCAGGCTCTTAAAGATTGGAGGAGCGAGGCGGAATTTCTTGGCTGTCCGTGTTGATGAAAATCCAGTGTTAGATAGATGCGGTTGGATTTTAGTTATTAGCAATAAAATAGATGACAGGAGCCTGTACTAACTTGAGTCAACATGATAGATGTCGGCGCTGCACAGATTTAGTAGCTAATCTTTGCCCTGGTAAGCTCAAAAATTTTGTGCGAGTCAATTCCGATGAATTCTGGTCAAAACTACTTGTGGTTTTTCACCGTTGGACGATCGATAAATCGCAGTCCAGCAAACAACGCACTTGTTTAGGTTTTGGAGAATTATGGAGATTACACAATCTACACTTGGAGAGTGTAAACAATGATTAAGGAAATAAATGTATCGTAGGATACGGAATTTTAGTTTTTTGGTCGATCGCCCGATCGCACGACGGGGAGCTATAGCAGTTATATCAATTCCGGTTGCATCGGAATTAATATTACCCGAAATCAGGACACGGGGCCGGGCCGTTTGGGGGCAAATTATAACCCGGAGGGGCAAAGGCCCGCGCGGATACGCGATTTTATTGTGGGTGGGG
>JAJAYT010000564.1 GCA_026786085.1 Microcoleus sp. CAN_BIN18
CCTTTGGGCAATCCAAAATTTTTGTACCTATTTTCGAGACAACAGACAACAGACACCAGTTAACTTTTGACTTTTTACTGTTGACTGATAACCAAAATCCTAATCACTCTTTTGGGTGATGCTAGAGAATTACTCTAGCGGATATATTCTTTCAAGATGCTGTTACGGTTCGGATGCCGCAACTTCCTGAGAGCCTTAGCCTCGATTTGACGAATCCGCTCGCGAGTGACGTTAAAGATTTGACCAATTTCCTCCAAGGTCTTCATCCGTCCGTCATCTAAGCCGTAACGCAGCCGCAGTACATCCCGTTCTCGGGGACTGAGAGTGTCTAAAACGCTTTCCAAGTCTTCCCTGAGCAAGTTTTTCGAGACTTGATCTTCTGGCGTTTCCCCGTCAGATTCAATAAAGTCTCCCAGACGCGAGTCTTCCTCTTTGCCGATCGGAGTTTCTAAAGAAATAGGCAACTGTGCAGATTTAGCAATAAACCGCAACTTCTCGATCGTCATCTCCATTTTAGTGGCGATTTCTTCTTCCGTAGGCTTGCGGCCCATTTCCTGAGAAAGAAGTTTGGTAGTTTTCTTAATCCGCGAGATGGTTTCGTAAAGGTGAACCGGTAGCCGGATAGTGCGGGATTGATCCGCAATGGCCCGCGTAATAGCTTGACGAATCCACCAAGTTGCGTAAGTTGAGAATTTATAACCTTTTTCGTGGTCAAATTTTTCAGCCGCCCGAATTAGGCCCAAAGAGCCTTCTTGAATCAAATCTTGGAAAGACAAACCGCGATTCATGTATTTTTTGGCGATCGACACCACCAAACGCAGGTTTGACTGTACCATCTTTTCCTTAGCCCGCCGTCCAACGTGGAGTCGGTGACGAAATGCAGGTAGCGCCATATCTACAGCATTAGCCCATTCGTTGTCCTTGGGCTCCCGGTCTAACTCTTCCAGCAGTTGTTCTCGAACTCGCTCTAATTCGAGCAAATCTGCAATCTTGCGGGCGAGTTCAATCTCTTCATCGGCTCGCAGCAGCCGAATCCGACCGATTTCTTGCAGATAAAGACGAATAGAGTCTTCTGTATAATGCTTTTTCTTTGCCTGAGCTCGACGGCGGGCTTTGGCGCCTTTGGTAGACTTAGTGTCGTCTTCCTCAGATGGATTGTCTACAAAGTCTTCTCTATCGTCTTCTTCGTCGATAAAGAGTTCCAACTCGGTCTCAGGTAGAACGCTTTTGGCGTTCAGAAGCAACTCCATTGTTTCCATTTCGGGTTTGATTGTGGTTTCAAGTACGGTGTTAGCCTGGATCATGCCGCCTTCCTCATGCTCCTGAATTAAAGAATAGATAACAGTGGAATAGTGTCTGTTTGTAGTTTAGACAAGTTACCCAGTATTGACATTCCCGCAGGAAAAAATAATGGGATTTTTGGTCTGCCAACTGAGTACCAGTTGTACGAGTCAAATTTCGAGTTCTAGTTTGAACTAACGATCGTATTCAATCGATCGCAGACTTTAATGTCGCGACATAGAATTGAGTGCGTGGCTGGTTCTTGCGCCGTGGGCTACCGCATTATTTGCGATACCTTTGGTCAGAGAAACTTTTCCAGCGAGATGCGATCGATCGCACCTCATCAATAAATACTGACTGTTTTACTTGGTACTTCGATCTTTTACCCGTACCAGTTTTCCGGCACGGAACCCTGTAACTTTTGTATTCAAGGCGTCGAACTTTTGATCTGCCTGCTGCTTTTACTCTGGTTGTCAGACATCACAGTTACAAGGCAAGTTTCCCATACCTTGGATACGGATCTGCTGCTTCAAACAAATACAGCAGAGAGTCAGAGCACCAAACAGTGAGAATCGGATCTTCTTGCAAAGACCTTCCCGATTGTAGCCGTTCTCACAAAAAATGGAAGTTGTTTTCCGTTTTTTGTCAAGAACTAGGAAAACTTTGTCAGCTTAGCTTGACAATACTCACGCTATGTCGGGTTCTGCTAAATCCTGAGAAGGGCCCACAAAAAGTTTGCCACCCACGATCGAATCGAACGGCGCTGTTTTCTGCGAATATCTGGGTGAACGGCTGCGGCGTAGTTGGCCAGACAGTTCGCAGACAATTTTTTACTTGTCGGAATTCCGACCAATACAATCCGTGGAGATGCACCCATCTTTACCCTGTTTCCCTGAATTAAATGTTAGACAATCTGTGATTGAATAAAGCTTACGAGCTTTAGTTGTAAGTCGGCAACTCTGGATTGGAGACCGACGATGACCCCAAATGAAGCGTTGCGGGTTTAGTAGTGCAACAGGGGCTTTCTTTGTTAAGTTAGCTCAATTTTGAAAAATTGGGGCTGATTTTGACATTACATCACATTAAGTTCTTAACGTCACATTCTTATTTAAGCAGTTCCACACGAATTTGTCGCGGAGGGTGGCAAAAACCACCCGGATAAATTGTAATCAGAGTTAACCCGCCACGCAACTCCCGGCTGCAAACTGCTCTAAAATTTGCTAGCTTTCGGCTGGCACTTGCGCGATCGCACCTGATCAGAAACAACATAATTCGCCATCTTCCGAAAGCACAACTTCACGCTTCCTTCAAATATATCGTGACAGTGTGAAGATTGGATAAAGCCATGCCATCAATTTTAGGTAAAATTGCTGAATTGTCTGGATAATTTCAAGCGGACAGAACAAATCCCCAGCAGGCGTTGCTGCAACGGAGGACTCAGGAACACTTCTAAATAACAGGAAACTTACCCAGTTAGCGATGTGCTTGCTGTTGTACGATCGGGCTAAGCTGCCGAGTTCGTTTAAATCTGTTAAGCAATAGGACTCTGGTGCTATGTTAGGATTTTTGTTACATTTATTTACAGCGTGTCCTCCGAAAGCGGGTATCCGGGCTCGATCCGCTACTCTGGTTTAAATCATGCGGCTCGATAGCTAGGGTATTTCGCTATCAGGAAAAAATTTTGCTCCGTGTCTGTACTGAAAACCCTGGCAAAGTTGATTAGACCTGTTGATTATTGATGCTGCATATCCCTTGAATTTTTAATTTCTTCGTTGCTTTTCTCTTCCTTTTTCAGGTTTTTGAACTATTAAGATGGGTTTTCCCTAAGACGATCGCCTAGATCGTCCAACCAACTCAGAGAAGTTGTTTCAGTTTCAGCGGCATTCATCTAAATACTCCCTTCCCGCCATAAGACTATAGAATTAAATTGTAGATATGTTGAATTGTGTTTTTGATCTGAATTGCTGTCTGCAATTGCTGAGTTTCAAAAAATCTTTTAAGCCGTATTTCAACTTGTTCAATATCTGTAGCAA
>JAJAYT010000565.1 GCA_026786085.1 Microcoleus sp. CAN_BIN18
CCGTTGCTCTTGGGCAATATAGCCGAGAGTTTGATTTAAACTGGCAATCTTATCATTCACGGAAGGGTCATTTAAGGCTGTCAGTTCATCCAGAATTTCCTTATAAACGGCTATTGCTGTTTCCAAGTCGGCACTTTGAGCAACTTCATTCGTGTTTGCTAGCCGCAGATACATCCAGAAATTAAAGGCATCTTGCCCCTTTGCCTTTGCCTGTGGCAAATAGATACCAATCTGGTTCAGAGCCCGTTCTCGCAGGGACTTAAATTCCGGTTTGCGCCCCAATCGCTCATATAACTCGCCCAATGCTTTCAGAATTGCTTGAGCTTGAGCCCATTCTTCCTGCTTTTCTGCCAGTCGTAACTGTTGCAATAGGTTCGGTTCTTCCACTCGCAGCACAACGGTTGCCAATTCCGCATTGCTAATAAGTTCCTTACGGTATTTATCCGCCAACATTGCATAGAAAACTAGCAACTTTTTTTCTATGGTACTGATTACCTCCTGCGAACCCTTTTTGTCTAACTGTTGTCGCAAATACCAAGGCAGTGCCGGGTGAATCTTGTAGATACTTCCCACTAAATCTTCCAGAATGCCGGCGGCAGTCGCTTCATTCAAGAGTCCAATCCAATCCGATTTATGCAAGTTTTCTCCAAACACCGCCCCATATGCTTGCCCAAACTCATCATCAAGACTTTTTGAAAAAAGATGAAGCCAATCTGCATTCACTCGATCGGAAAATAGCCCTAAAAACGGCAAATGCTGCCGCGCCCGTGCCGATAAATTGGCAAACGAATAATCCAGCGACACCGCCAGAGATTTCTCTCTCCCTTCCTCCTCTGCACCCTTGAAAGTATCCAATCCCCGCCGCAGCGCCTCAATCAACTGCACCGGAGTTTGCGTCTTCAAATGCCGCAACACCACCGTCAGCGACAATGGATGTCCGCCCAACAGTTTCAGCAACTCCAGATATTCTTTGGGCAATTTCGCCCTGTCAACCCCCGCTTCCCGCAGAATCTCCGCCGCGAACTCTTCCGCATCCGGCTGCACCAATCCCTTCAAACTCCGCAGCGCGTAACCGCAATCCAACCAATTTTCCTCGCGCCGACTGGTAATCAGCACCCAAGAATTTCCCCCGCGCAACTCTTTGAGAAATTGCTGCAAGCTTGCTCTTTCCGCAGCCGATAAAAGCGGCTGATTTCCCTGGGGAAATCCATTCACCGGTTCAAAATTATCCCAAATCAGCAGACAAGGATTAGTTTGCAAATATTGTCGCACCACCGCCTGCTGTCTTTCCGGCGGCAGTGACGAGAATTTTTCACCGCCCAGTTTCCTGCCAATTTGATTGACTACCTCACTCAACCCCGCACCGCGTTCAAAGGAAGTGAAGAAAACCCCTCCCCTGCGCCCCTGAGTATCAGCCAACCACTGTGCAAACCCTTTGACCAACTCAGTTTTGCCTACGCCGCCCATCCCCTGCAACAGCACCACATGATTTTGGCGAAAAGCTCTTTCCAAGCACAAAATATCGTAATCTCGACCAATAAAACCGTAGGCGCTAACTTTTGGCAAATCTACCAGTAACTCCGAAGCAATCACAGATGAATTATCAGCTTCTCCCATCAAATCTGCAAAACTAGGAGTTGTAGTTTTGGGCCGAAAAGGCGTGTAGGGTTCCTGCTGATACAACACCGGCACCAGCCAATCTTGCAGCGGTAACAGTCCTTTGGGACTGGGGCGCTGTTTGTCTATGGACATAGATTTGCGCCCCGCAGCCACCGCAGAGGCAATGTCTTCTCCCCGCGCCAATTGCCCATAAAGCCTTCCCATGAAGTGTTTCGCGCCTATCGCGTAGACGGAATAAGCCATTGCGACAACGCCTTTTGCACCCAATTTCACCAACTGTCCCGCCACCGAAGAAAAGGCTTCTTCCCCAGCTTGTCCCGACTTGCAAGCATTGAGAATAAACACCGGCACGCGGCAATCTGTCAAATATTGGGCAATTTCCCTAGCAGTAACTATTTCCGGATTGCCATCAATATCTTCAAAGACTAAAACGCCTTCTCCCAAATTTCCATATTGAGTTTGAACGGTTTTGCTGTCAGCTTGAAAGTCGCCGTGCCCGTCAAAATGAACGATATGATAAAAACCTTTGCGGGCGTTAAGTTCTGCTTCAAACTGCTTTAAACTGGGGGGACGCAATACGGTAAGATTCACCTGTCTTTGAATAGGTTTAAGCGCCTCTAACATCGGGCGGGCGATAGTTTGAAAATTAATATCGCGCTCTCCGTAGGGTCGAGCAATTACCAGTAAAATATTTAATTGTTCGTCAGACATTGTACCCAATTCTGCCCGAACAGCATAGTTGCTAAGACTGCGATACATCCCCGCCAGCTTTGGTGCGAGAAATTGATAATCTGGGGTAAACAGCAATTCCCAGGGCAAATTGAGTACGGCGGGTTCGTCGGCAACAATGCTAATTTCGCACCTATCCAATCCGTCTCGCGTCGCTTCCTGAAAAAACTCCCGCGCTTTGTCGCTGCTGCGAAATACTAGGTCAAATAGCTGCTGTCCCCAAGCTTGCAATTGCTGTTCAATTTTTTTAGCATTTTCCGGTTGGAGTCCGTAGGGAAAGCGCAGATATTCTTCGAGATACCACCGCAAATCGGCTAATACTTTGCTGTCAAATGGGTGTTCAAAGGTTACGGGAGGGGCGTTTCGGGATGCTGCGCGGCCCCGCTGCCAGGATAGTTGGATGGAATCGCCGTCGTGATTAATGCGTAGGAAGTTTTCTGCCATGTTTTGTGCGACTGGATTTAAGTTATAATTATATTCAAAGAAACCGGGTTTTTCGGAGTTTCTGCATTATAACTAAGTATTTTGGTAAAAACCCGGTTTCTGGGCACTCGTCGCAGTCAAGAAACCGGGTTTTTCGGAGTTTCTGCATTATAACTAAGTATTTTAGTAAAAACCCGGTTTCTGGGCACTCGTCGCAGCTAAAGTCGCCATCAAAAAATCGCAAGAAAAAATGATTTAAACGTGCTATATTAAGTTATTATTATATAATGATTTACCATCATAACTAAAAAAAATGCTAGAAATAGATACCAAACAAATGTACACAGTAGAAAATACGGAGGAATTTAACCAGAGTAATGTCACTCAACGATTAGATATTTGGCTGTCAAACCAGATACCCGACTTATCCCGATCGCGAATCCAAGCTCTCATATCACAAGGCAACGTCAAAGTCAACGACGAAACCTGCACCTCGAAAAAAATATCAGTCAAAACGGGCGATCGCATTCACCTCACTTTACCCGAAGCCCAGCCCACAAAATTACAAGCCCAAGCAATTCCCCTCGACATTCTTTACGAAGACGACAGCCTAATTATCATCAACAAACCAGCCGGATTAGTAGTACACCCCGCCGCCGGACATTCAGACGGAACCTTAGTTAACGCCCTTTTAGCGCACTGTCCGTTAGCAGCAATCGGCGGAGTTCAAAGGCCCGGAATCGTCCACAGATTGGATAAAGATACAACAGGTGCGATCGCGATCGCCAAAACCGACATTGCCCACCAAAACCTCCAAGCCCAACTCAAAATCAAAACCGCCCGCCGCGAATATTTAGGCATAGTTTACGGCGTTCCCAGCATAGAAACAGGCACAATAGATTTACCAATTGGCCGACATCCCACAGACAGAAAAAAAATGGGTATAGTACCAGTAGAAAAAGGCGGCCGCCCCTCAGTTACTCACTGGACAATCAAAGAAAGAATCGGCAACTATTGCTTAATCCAATATCAATTAGAAACCGGCCGCACCCATCAAATTCGCGTCCACACAGCCGAAATCAAACATCCGATTGTCGGCGACCCCATGTACAGTTGCAACCGTTCTGTAGGCGTCAATTTAACCGGACAAGCCCTCCACGCATGGAAGCTGACTTTGCAGCATCCTTTAACTGGAGAGTTGATTGAGGCGATCGCACCTTTACCAGATCAATTCAACACTCTGTTAAAAATATTGCGGTTGCGAGCTAATATTTGATATTTTGGGTAGTTAAAACTGGTAATTTCTTCTATATATCTCTTGCATTCATTCGATCTCTCTTCTTGAAATCATCTGCGCTAATCTGCGTCGATCTGCGGTTTATTTATCAATCCAAGATTTATGTAACAAGCCGAATATACATCCGTTACATCCGCTACAAAATCCGCTGCCGAACCTCTTCCTTCAAAAATTATGAGTCCTGAGTTTTGGATTCCAAGTTTAGTAAAAAAACTCAAACCTCAAAACTCAAGACTCAAAACTCTCTCAACTTAAAAGCCGATCGATTAAATCCATAGCCCGACACAAACAATAGCACCAAGCAGCATCAATTAGCGGCGAGGAACCATCGTCGCAATATTGATATTAGCCAGAGGCACGCGCTGCGGCGCAGTAGCAGGCTTAGGCATATTGCGAGCCATAGCCAAATAGCCCGACGGATCGCCAGCTCTTAGTTGTTGCTCTTGAGGAACAAAACGGCGAACAGTCGTCTGCCAGATGATTTGCGGGAAGCCAAGCTGAGAACGGTGGTACTCATTGTAGCGAGGCGTCTTCAAGTTGAAAGGCATTTCGCCTACAACTCGCTGAGGCAAAATTCGGCGCTGTTGGTAAGGTACTGTATCGTAACCGAACTTGTTCAGGTACTCATCGCTATTGACCAACTCGTCAATAAAGCCTTGAGGCCCCTTAGTTGCAACTACGATCGACCAAGCAATCTTTTCGCGATCGCTGTACACATCCCGGCCCAAAACGCGCTGTACGCACATTTCCACAAACCGATAGTTGCTGTTAGTTTGGTAATTCCGTTCCAAGAAAGGAGCCGAAGTCGCCAAACCGCGAATAAAATCCCGTACCGTAATTTGGCCGAACTTGAGTTGCGACTCCAAAAACTTTTGGCGGTTGCTCTTGAGGATTTGGTGTTCGCTGTAAATCTGGCGATATCCAGCCCAAATCAAATTTTCCATGTCTCCAGACGAGAGCACATTTTCAGTTGTGAAAATTCTCGGCTGCTCGTCGCCCCCGACTTCATAACCAGCAACGCGCTGGTTTTGGCTCTTGGGGGCGTAGCTTAATAAAGGAAGCGCCACGTTAAAATCTCCGTTATCTCAAATTTCAGAAATAGTTGACACCGCGAGCTGCCAGCTTAACGGATACAACTAACCAACATACAGATTAGGGGATTCGGGCAATCTAAATCTGATTTTCCTGAAGTTTTGCAACAATCTGTAACATTTGTTGTCAGTGGGGAAGTCATTAGTCATTGCTCATTAGTCATTGGTCATTGGTCATTAGTCATTACTTGGGCGTCGTTTCGAGACTTAGCCCACTGCTGACTAATGACTGCTGACTAATGACTGCTGACTAATGACTGCTGACTAATGACTAATGACTAATGACTAATGACTAAACTACCAGCCGAGAGCCGAGTAAAACTCGCTAGCAACCGGCTCCTTCTCGGCCGCTTCAGATGCTGCATCCGCATCCGGTTGCACGCGAATTTCGGTGCAAAAAGTCGCAGTGCTGGGGCCGCCAAAGCGCTTCACCGTACTCGTCCGCATCCGCACGTTCGGATTAGGGAACCAGAAACGCTCGATCGAACTCATCGTCTCGTATTCGGTAATCAGCAGCAGCGCATCGTCATCATCCATCTCAAAACGGCCAGCCACCGGCGCCGTTTCCGCATAGCCCCGTTCCCGCAACATCAAACCCTGGCGCGGATTTTCAGGATCGGGGACGATCGCGAACACCGTAGAGCCCTGATGATTCTCCTCATCCTTATCCCACGCCATCGTGCCGTGCCAAGTCACAAACGCTCCCCCAGCAGCCCGACTAGGCTCAACTTCGTGCATCTGGCAAATTTCGGCCACTCGTGCGTCATCCGCACCCAGCGCCGTTACCTGAATATTTGAATCCCCAATCTCCGCTTGACGAAAAGCGAGGTGATGAGTGCTGCGTTGCGATCGCCACTCCCCAGCACTGTTCTGAAAAAACTGCATTGCATCCATACGAACTAGCTCCTTTGGCTTAGGCTTCCCGGTTTTTACCCCTTGCTTATGATAAAGCCCCCCCACTTAGATGTACTTTTGTGGCACAAATTAGTCTTAAAATGTGTACTTTGGACATATTGTCAAGCGAATGTTATGATAGTTTACAATATAGGGATACAGAACATCCTGGGAAACGTTATTTCGATCGGCATCATGTAACAAAGAACCAACTAGAGGAGCGATTTATGGATATGTCTACAACCAGCCTCAGCATGGAACAGCAGTTCAAATTGGAAGTGCTGCGCGAACAAGTCAAAAGCTTAAGCCAAGACCAAGCTCAGGAATACTTGCTCGAAGTGATGCGCCAAAATATGGTCAAAGAAAACCTGTTAAAGTATTGGATGAAGACAATGTGAATTCTGCGATAATTTCTTCAGAAGAATCAGCGACTTGTATCGGCAAAAAGTGCGATCGAGATTTTAAACATAAAAACCAGAATCCCGGCTTCTCCAAGAAACCGGGATTCTCAAGTCAGAAAATTTTTATGCAGCTTTCAACAGACTTGAATTGCCTAAATTTTTGATAGATACAGAAACCGCAGATGTCAGGCAGACAAACGCAGATCAACGCAGATAATTTCTACAATTGAGAGCGAATAAACGCCATGCAAGTCTAACCAGTCGCGGAATATCTGGCAATATCGCAGACTACCGCAAATCAACCAAAACGGCCACTAACATAATCCATAGTAGACTCTTCCTTCGGATTTTGGAAAATCACCTCAGTCTTGTCACACTCGACAAGATAACCAAACCGCTTCCCATCGTCAGAAATTTTCGCATTGAAAAAAGCAGTCAAGTCAGAAACCCGAGAAGCCTGCTGCATATTGTGAGTCACAATCACAATCGTATACTTCTCCTTCAGTTCCCGCATCAACTCCTCAATCTTAACCGTCGAAATCGGGTCAAGAGAAGCGCAAGGTTCATCCATTAATACTACATCAGGATTAATCGAGATCGCCCTAGCAATACACAAACGCTGCTGCTGGCCACCCGAAAGAGAAAAACCGCTTTGCTTCAGCTTATCCTTCACCTCATCCCACAAATAAGATTGTTTGAGCGACTTTTCCACCAGCTCATCCATATCCCCCTTATAATTGTTCACCCTCGCACCGTAAGCAATATTGTCATAAATCGACTTCGGGAAAGGATTCGGCTTTTGAAACACCATCCCAATCTTGCGGCGCACCTCCACAGCATCAATATCAGGATCGTAAAGATTTTGACCATGATAATCAATTCGGCCCTCTAAACGAAAACCATTAACCAAATCATTGAGGCGGTTAAAACATCGCAGAATTGTACTTTTACCGCAGCCAGAAGGCCCGATTAAAGCAGTAATCCGATTTTTAGGAATCTCCATAGAGACATTTTTCACCGCGTGAAAATCGCCGTAAAAAATATTAATATTCTCAGTCCGTAAAACAGTTTCCGTTTGCTTGTCCAATTCCATCATACAGTTAATACTCCAATCGAATTTTACAAATGACCAATTACAAATTACTTACAAATGCCAACTGCCAACTGCCAACTGCCAACTGCCAACTGCCAACTGCCAACTGTCAACTGCCAACTGTCAACTGTCAACTGTCAACTGACTAATAAACCTTTTGGCGAGTTGCCCAGCGAGACAGAATGCTCGTTAGCAAAACCATAAACACCAAAATTAAAGACGCAGCCCAAGCCAATTCTTTCTGTGCCTTAAAAGGAACCGTTGCAAAGTTGTACACCAAAACCGAAAGAGTCGGAGTTGGCTTATCAAATCCAGCCGGCCAAAAAGGCGAATTCAGCGCCGTAAAAATCAAAGGAGCAGTTTCTCCAGCAGCGCGAGCAATTGCCAGAGTCACACCAGTTAAAATCGCCGGAATTGCCGCAGGCAAAACCACCTGCAACACCGTTTGATAATTAGAAGCACCCACACCCACCGACGCCCATCTGATATCTTGCGGGACGATTTGTAGAGCTTCGTCAGTAGTCCGCACAATCGTCGGCAACATCAGCACAGCCAGCGCCGCGCCCCCGGCAATTGCCGAAAAACCTCCCATATTTACCACGAACAAACCGTAGGCAAATACCCCGGCAATAATCGAAGGAACGCCGCTGAGGACATTAGTAGCAAAGCGCACCCAGCGAGCGATTTGGCCGCTGCTAAACTCCGACAAATAAACGGCGGCCAATACACCAAAAGGCACAGCAATTAGCGAAGCAATTCCTACGGTCATTAACGTACCAACAATTGCATTCGCGATACCACCTCCCGACAATCCGGGTGCGGGTGGCAGTTTCGTAAACAAATCTAAATTCAGGCGGTTAAAACCTTGTACTGTCACATAGGAAAGCACGGCAAACAAAGGCAGCAGACTGATTGTCAGAGCTGCTCCCGCCAGTAGAGTCATCGCCAGATTAAACAGCGCTTGCGGGCTGTTTTTAACCTTTTTCAAACTGCTTGTTGGCGATGCAAAAGGATTATCGTCGGAGACGGGATTTGACATAAAATAAAACTATGTAGGAAATTGTGGCCAACTTCTAGTTGTACTTTGCTCTTACTCGAGAAACAATCCACTCTGCCAAAATATTGACAATCAGTGTCAGAATAAACAGAATTAGTCCCGTGTACATCAGAGCAGCCACTTGCAATCCCGAAGCTTCGGCAAATTGATTTGCCATCAGAGAAGCAATCGTATTTGCAGGAGCTAGCACAGAAAGACTTAACTGATTGGAATTGCCAATTAACAGCGTTGCGGCCATTGTTTCTCCCATCGCGCGGCCGAACCCGAGCATAATTCCGCCGACAATCCCGGAAAAAGCCGCCGGTACGAGCACTCGAAAAATTGTTGTCCAGCGGGTAGCTCCCAAACCTAGAGATGCTTGTCGCAAGTCGGGCGGGAGACTGGCTAAAGAGTCACGGGAAATAGCAGTAATAATGGGCAAAGTCATGATTCCCAAAATTACTCCGGCCGGCAGCATTCCCGGCCCAACTGGTGGAGTGCTAAAAATTGGCAGCCATCCGAAGTTACCGTGGAGAAACTGTCCGATGCTGGTAATAATGGGGATCAATACAGCGATTCCCCACAAACCATATACTACACTGGGAATGGCGGCTAAAAGTTCTACTAAAAAAACTAAAGCTGTACGCACTGGCAGCGGCAAAAAGTCTTCGCTCAAAAAGATGGCAGTCCCTACTCCTAATGGTACTGCAATTAGGAGCGCGATCGCCGAACTGACGATCGTCCCATAAATCATCGGCAGCGCACCGTACTCTTCCTTAACCGGATTCCAAGCACTGCTAAACAGAAAGCCCAAACCGTACTGTTGAATAGCAGGTAAGGCTCTATAAGCAACGGTGAGCGCGATTACCAGCAAAATTACACCAACTCCTATTCCCAAAATCCGCGTCAGCCAGATAAAGCTTTGGTCTAAGGACTTTTCTATCGGAGAGCGGGAACGTTTCTCTGATTGAGCGGTGTTACTATCTGAAATCATAAATAAAAAACCAAAAAGTAATAATGAGAAATAGAGGTACGCCCCAATTTTGGAGGGGTGGGGGCGTAACGCCGATAAATTTTTTTTTTTTATTATAGACAAACATGCGGGCGGCGTCAACCCCAACGGC
>JAJAYT010000566.1 GCA_026786085.1 Microcoleus sp. CAN_BIN18
CCGCGCCTACAAAAACGAAGGCTGCCTCCGCAGACTGAAGAAAATAATATAATTTTTACTGCCCGTTCTTCAACCCGCGTCGGCGGGTTTAGTTTGTATAGACGCGGTTTCAACCGCCCGGTTTTATTCAACTTTTCTAGTTAGTAGGGTGCGTCAGCTTTGAGCGGTTAATGATTGATCAAATAATTCGTGGCTGACGCACACAACTACGAACTATCATGTAAGGTGCGTCGCCATGAGATTGTCGATTGAATTTAGGGATTTTTTAGGGCGACACACCCTACAAATATTGTTGTTTAGGAAGGTGCATATTGTACACCCGAAGATTACATAAATCCGTGTTCTACTAAAAAATCTGGTGTAATTGTCCCCAAACTGTTGATTGCTGGGATTTCTTCCCAGGGTTCGGGATGGGATTTTGAGCCGCTGCGGAGAAATTTGGCTACGTATTTACCGAGAATATCTGCTTCTAAGTTGACTAAACTTCCTGGTTGCAAATAGCTGAGGTTTGTCTCGGAAAAACTGTGCGGAATTACGGCTATTTCAAACCAATTTCCGTCAGCATCGCAATCTGCCACGGTGAGGCTGATGCCGTTGACGGCGATGCTGCCTTTGGGAACAATGTATGGTGCGATTTGACGCTGCCATGCCGAATTGGCTGCTGCTGGAGCCCCAAACCGCATTTCCCAAGAATTGGCGGTTTGGGTGGATGTGGCTAAAGCGCCGATCGCATCTACGTGTCCAGTCACAAAATGTCCGCCCAATTTGCTACCGGCGCGCAGGGAGGTTTCTAGGTTCACCCAAGCATCGGGGAATGAACCCAGAGTGCTGCGGCGCAGGGTTTCTGGGGAAGCGACGGCGACAAAACCCTTCGCCGGCAGAACTTCTACTACCGTCAAACAGATTCCATCCACGGCTACGCTATCGCCAATGGCTAAATCTTGTAAAATCTGGTAGGAGTTACTTGAGGTGCAGGAAATTTGGAAGTAGTCGTTGCCTAGCGACTTCAGCTTTCCGAGAGATTGAATTAGTCCTGTAAACATAGTTATTTTTTCGTAGTCGATCGCTTATTTACATGAAACCACAGGTACAAACCAGATGCAGAAGCTTTTGCCGTCCCGCTGTCCCTGTATTTGTGTAGAGTCAATCTAAAATCTAAAATCTAAAATCTAAAATCGACTGTCCCCGATCGGTTGTAGATTCAGACGAAGATCGAGTCATACTGGATTTAGGTCATCTTTATGTCCAAGTTCTCCACCGCCTTACAGTTTCTTTTTAATTCTATGAGGCCGATCGAATGATTGAAATGAAAGTCGCTGGAATTGCCTTAGATGCAGCCACGCGCAGCCCTATTGTCCTATTGAGAGACTCTACCGAGCGACGCGCTTTGCCTATTTATATCGGTCAGGAGCAGGCAAAGGCTATTATTAGCGCGCTAGAAGGCCACAAGCCTCCTCGACCTTTAACTCACGATTTGATGGTCAATTTCCTAGAGGCCTGGAGCCTGACCTTGGAGCGAATAGTGATTCACTCGCTGCAAGATAACACGTTCTATGCCGTCCTAGTCGTCCGTCAGGGTGAAGTAAAAAAAGAAATCGATGCCCGGCCCAGCGACGCGATCGCCCTGGCCATACGCACGAATAGCCCCATCTGGGTGATGGAAGAAGTCATCGCCGATGCTTCGATACCAGTAGATAGAGATGCTGATGAGGCCGAACGCCGGGCCTTTCGCGAATTTATCTCAAACCTCCGCCCAGAGGATTTGATCAAGAGAAGCGGTTTCAGTCAGGGCGAAACTTCGTCATAACATTTATGCGCTATCGACGGTTTGGCAAAACTAACTTGCACCTGTCCGTATTTTCCTTGGGAACCATGCGCTATCTGGCTTCTGAGGAAATTGCCTGTCAGACTGTACGGCAGGCTGTGTCTCTGGGAATCAATCACCTGGAAACGGCTGCGGGTTACGGTTGCAGCGAGGAATATCTCGGCGCGGCGTTCAAAGCTGGGTTGTCTGTCGATCGATCGCGCCTCCACATCACTACGAAAATCTGCCCAACGGAGGATGCTGCTGCAATGGAACGCTGCATCGATGCCTCTCTCAAACGCCTGAATCTAGACTATATCGACTGTCTGGCAATTCACGGTTTGAATA
Organism: Microcoleus sp. CAN_BIN18; assembly: GCA_026786085.1. GTDB lineage: Bacteria > Cyanobacteriota > Cyanobacteriia > Cyanobacteriales > Microcoleaceae > Microcoleus. Next base: position 2,153 of record JAJAYT010000566.1, read on the forward strand.
CTTGGGAACATTTGGCGATCGTGCGATCGCCCACTGGCTGCATGGAAGCTGTACGTAAAGCTCTGGGCGATGGTCGCATTCGGCACGTCGGCTTTTCGACTCACGGCCCTCTGGATCTGATTTTGGCTGCGATCAATACAGATTTGTTTGAATTTGTCAACCTGCATTATTACTATTTTTTTCAGCGCAACGCCCCGGCAATTGAACTCGCCAAAGACAAAGATATGGGCGTTTTTATCATTTCCCCAGCAGACAAAGGAGGGCAACTCTACACGCCCCCGGAAACGCTTGCACAATTGTGCTTTCCGAGCTCGCCCTTGGAGCTTAACTATCGGTTTTTACTCAGCGATACTAGGATTGGAACTCTCAGTGTCGGGCCTGCCAATCCGACAGAATTAGAGCAACCTCTGAAATATGCCGATCGCGACTTTCCGCTCACAAACGTCGAAATCGCTCAGTTTGCGAGGCTAGAATCGGTTATTGCCGATCGTTTGGCAACAGACAAATGCAGCCAGTGCTATGCTTGTTTGCCTTGTCCAGAAAACATCAACATTCCTGAAGTATTGCGACTCCGCAATCTCGCAGTCGGGTGCGACATGACTGACTTTGGCAAATACCGCTACGCCATGTTTGAAAATGCCGGACATTGGTTTCCCGGTAGCAAAGGCAACCGCTGCACCGATTGTGGCGAATGTTTGCCCCGGTGTCCCGAAGAGTTAGACATCCCAACTTTGCTTAAGGATACTCACCAGCGACTGGGCGGTAAAGCAGGCAGGCGGTTGTGGGATTGAAAAAAATGTGAAGCAGCCAAAAGGGCGATCGAGCCGATCGAAAGTGCTGCAATAATTAGGTTAAACTTTTTCTAAGTAGATTTACGATCTAGTCGATCGTCAAACTACTTAGCTTCCGCACTGTCTGCGGTGGCATCCCGGTTTTGTGAACAGCATTTTTGAGGAGTGCGATCGAGATTCTCGCTTGCCATAGCACTTTTCAGGTGAGTAAGCCACTGTGCGCGATCGGTTGCAAATGACCAATTACCTATTACCTATTACCAGACATAACTCACATGAATGAGAAAGGCTATATGTATCTCGTTTCCAGCAAGATTTTCGCACTCCTGTGAAGGTCTGATTCGGATGTTTCCAACAAACTTTAAATAGGAACCAGCCTTTTTTTATCATTGCAGGGTTCTGGTTCAGATCGCGAGCAGGACGCTCGCAATGTGGCATAATCACGATCTAATCGAACTCGATATAAAAGCTCAAATCTCAAATCTCAAATTAATTGATGGTGTTTCAGATTAATTTGTTGCGTGTCATCTACAACCGGTTCAGCATCTACTACTATGGCTCAAACTCAGTTAAACAATAGCCAGCTAAATTGTCGGCCGCCAACTAAAGTTGCAACTTCCGAAAGATTTAAAGCAGCTTTTACGCCGTGCACCTACAACTTTTCCGTCACCAGAAAACAGCTAATTGGACTGGTAGTTTTACAAACAATCTTGCCCGTCGGACTCACGGGAGCAGCCATCTGGCTAACATCGGCAGTTAGCAGCCACGAATTGCAAAATCAAGCTAAATCAGAATTGAGCCTTAGTGAAATTAACTACAATCTCAAACTCGATCGCGCTGCTGACCATTTGCAAAACTCCTCTGACAGCAAAACGATCGCCGAAACAGCCATAATTTATAACAGCGATAGTAAAATATCAAATTTCGAGAAACCTCTCAAGCAAATTCTAGAAAATGCAGTCAAAACAGGGGAAATAGACAGCGCGACATTGGTTGGAATAAATCGGCAAATCGTTGTTAGTGTCAACCCCAATCAGCAGGAAAAAAGTTTTAACTTACAAAAAATAGTCGATCGAGTATTCGCTGCAAAAGAGCAGATTACGGCTACCGAAATTATTGCTAAATCAGAAGTTCAGAAACAATGGGTATTTTTGCCGCCCGGAATGGGCGATCGCCCTGTGCTCGTCAGCTACACAGCAGTTCCCGTAAAAGATCCCAAAAATCAAACAGTGATAGCTGTCTTAGTGTTAGGAAAAACTCTGAACCAAATGTCAGCAGTTGCTATCCGCGAAACGCTAAATTTACAGGGCGGATATCGCGCTATCTACACACCGCAACCTGACGGCAAATTTGTTTTGGCAAGTTCGCAAACAAATCCCAAAAACCCACAGTTTTCCGACTTGCTGCCAGACAAATCCCTGCTAAAATCGGCAGTCGCCGCCGATGGCAAATTAGTCGCCGCAGATGTACAAATAGGTAGTCAAATTTATGCAGTAGCTGCCCGATCCCTGAACAATTTAGCTGGAAAACCCGCAGCAATTTTAGTGCACGGCATTCCTAAAACCTCGATCGACATCTGGTGGAGCAAAAATTGGCTGCTGGTATTGTCTGCGGTTGCTGTCGCCACACCCCTATTGGCGGTTGCAGTCCCTCGCCGGAAAATTGCCAAACCCGCTAACTCAGACAGCTCAACAGCAGACGAAAATGGGGAATCTAACCCCACAGCCGAACCGCAGCAGCGATCCCATAAATCTGAGAACTTATTTGATAATTTAAATTTGAGCGAATTTGGTTTATTCCCAAAAAAACTGCGAGTTACTAATAAATTAGCGGTTGATTTTCAAGATCGAAATTTTGGAGGCGATCGGGCGTTGGCGAAGCCCGCCCCTACGGGAGGCTCATCAACGAAGACGATCGCAAATTCCTCAATCCCGCTAGCTTTCCAACCCATAGAATTGCCCGCAAACTCGGTTTCAAACCACCCGCAGCCACCATATATAGAACAAGAAAAAAGCTCGATCGCCCTAAATCAAGTTCAGCAAGCTTGGCAAGACTTAAATCGCGTTAACTTGGAATTGCAGCAAGAAATACTCGATCGGCAAAACGCTCAAAAACCCCTGCGCCAGAGCGAAGCACTGCTGCAAGCGATTTTAGACAACTCCACAGCCATGATTCACATCAAAGATGTTGACGGAAAATACCTGCTCACAAACCGCCATGTTGACAATTTGTTCCAGATGCAAAAGAGCAAATAATCGGCAAAACTGACGGCGATATTTTTCCCCAAGACAAAGCAGCAGCCTTGCGAGAAAACGACCTGAAAGTTCTCGAATCTTGCTCGCCCCTAAGCATAGAAGAAGTCATCCCTCAAGACGATGGCCCGCACACTTATATTTCGCTGAAATTTCCGCTTTGCAACTCCAAAGGTATAGCTTATGCAGTTGGTACAATTTCTACAGATGTGAGCGATGCCGTGGCGGCAGCTACGCAACGCAAACTTGCCGAACTCACCCTAGAAAAAGCTAAATCAGAACTAGAAATAGAGGTCGAACAGCGCACCCTATTTCTCAAACAAACCAATGAACTCTTGCAGTTTGAACTCGCAGCCAGAGTCCGCGGCGCCATCACCGTCAGGCAAATGAGCGCTCAAGTAGCGCGACACGCCAGAACAGTTGACGGCATTCTCGGCGCTTCTGTTGACCTAATTTTTCTAGTGGATCGATCGGGAAAATACACCTATGTCAGCCGCACCGCCGCCCAAGCTGCCGGCATGAACCCCAGAGAAATGATTAGCAAAACCTGGAAGGAATTAGGTTGGCCACCAAAAATTATGCAGCGAGTTCACGAAGAGTGCGAGGGCATATTTGCCACAGCCGAGCCAGTCAAAGGCGAAGTAATCGTCCCCACCGCCGCCTGGGGAACCCGCGACTACGAGTACATTCTCAGCCCGGTTTATAGC
>JAJAYT010000567.1 GCA_026786085.1 Microcoleus sp. CAN_BIN18
ACAAAACCCGCCTCCGCGGGTTGAAGAGTGGGCGATTAAAATTACGTGATTTTCTTCATTCTGCGGAGGCGGACTTGGTTTGACAAGAAGCGGTTTCAACCTTACGTCCTTGTTTGTGTAGGCGTGGTTTCAACCCCCGTCTTTGTTTGTGTAGGCGTGGTTTCAACCCCCGTCTTATCTAAAAATTGGTTCACTCTGTCCAGATATTCTGCACCGCCGATTTGTGCTGTATTATTGTGACCTCCATCAGGAACTATGTAAAGTTGTTTGGGTTCAGGTGCTGCATCAAACAGTTTTTTGCTCATTTGGGTGGGAACTACAGTATCAGCGGCCCCGTGAATAAATAGGACTGGCATTTGCAGCCGATCGACCTTAGCGATCGAATCAAAGCGCTGTGTCAGCAATAAATCGATCGGAAACACCCGATATATCCCCGCTTGGAAGTCCACCATTGCCCGCGCCGAAGTAAAAGAGCCTTCCACAATTAACCCGGCGGCTTCCGGGTGGCGCACTGCTAGATCGATCGCAATTGCCCCTCCCAAAGAATGACCATAAATATAAATTTGACTCGGGTGAATCCCGCGCTGTTTCACCAAATAATCCCAAGCAAGTTGAGCATCCTCATAAACCTGAGATTCGCTCGGAAAATCCCCCTGACTTTTTCCATAACCGCGATAATCAATCAAAAATACCGACAAACCCAACCGATGAAATCGATTAGCGTGTTCAACATTTCCCCCAACATTTGAACCATTACCGTGCAGGTACAAAACTACCCGCCCTAACCCCTCTTTGTTAAGTCGAGGAACCGGAACTGCGCCCCCTAATCCCCCCTTTAACAAGCGGGGATTAGGGGGGGTTTCCGATGGAGGAACCGGAACGGATTCTCTGATTTCCTCCCGAAACTTGCGGGGATTTTCGGAGGCAGGAATCCACCACCCATGTACACTTTCCATTTCCACCGCCCCTGTTTTAGCTGGAATTGGCAGCCAAACATCTTGATATTTCAACTGAAAATCATCTGGCGTAGTTTCGATCGCCCGCACCGGAAAAAAGATAAACTTACCTTGCGCTGCCAATAGAAATAGACAAGCACCAGAATAAGCGATCGCCAAAACCATCCCAAAAGTTATTAGCGATTTAGACAAAAGGAATACCAGTAACTTGTTCATAAAAAATAGGGCACGCAGGGAATTAAAAACAGGTCAAAAGCTAATGGCAAATGATTATTTCAAATGATTAGCTTTCGATCGATTACTAACTTCCGCAGCAGCGTTCCGCCAAATTTCAAAAATTAAGGCAATTTTGGGCGACGCAAGTGCCAATTCGTAGACTGTTCGTAGGCGTGAGCCACTTGAAACAGCCGAGATTCCTGCAACAGATTACCAATCAGTTGTATGCCGATCGGCAGTCCTTTATCATCAAATCCGCAGGGCAAACTCAAAGCTGGCAAACCAGCCAGATTCACCGGAATAGTCATCAAATCTGACAAATACATACTCAGCGGATCGTTGAATTTTTCGCCTGCCTTAAAAGCCGTAGTCGGAGCAGTGGGACACACCAAAACATCAACTTGAGAAAAAGCCTTTTCAAAGTCTTCTTTAATCAAAGTCCGCACTTTTTGAGCTTTGAGATAATAGGCGTCGTAATATCCAGCCGACAACACATAAGTGCCGATCGCAATCCGGCGTTTAACTTCCGCACCGAACCCTTGAGAGCGAGTTTTGGCATACATATCCAAAAGATTCTGAGGATCTTCCGATCGGAAACCGTACTTCACTCCATCATATCGCGCCAAATTCGCCGAAGCTTCCGAAGGAGCAATAATGTAGTAAGTAGGCAAACCGTAACGGAACCGGGGACAAGAAACGACTTGAATTTCTGCGCCCAATTCTTGAAATTGTTCGATCGCCTTAGTAACAGCGTCTTTTACCGCCGAGTCCAACCCTACACCAAAAGTTTCTTTAATTACCCCAATTCTAATTAAACCCTTCGGCCGCAAACTCGGTTTCAAAGCTTGAGCGTAGTCAGGAATTGGGACATTCAGACTCGTCGAATCTTTCTTGTCGTAACCCGCAACAGCGCCCAACAAAATCGCCGCATCCTCAACATTCCGGCCAAAGGGCCCGATTTGATCGAGAGAAGAAGCATAGGCCACCAAACCGTAGCGAGAAACCAATCCATAGGTCGGTTTCAGCCCCACCAAGCCACAAAACGAAGCAGGTTGACGGATCGAACCGCCAGTATCCGAACCCAAACTCACGACGCATTCTCCGGCCGCTACGGCTGCGGCAGAACCGCCAGAAGAACCACCGGGAACACGCTCCAAGTCCCAAGGATTCGCGGTAACTTGATAAGCAGAAGTTTCTGTCGAGCTGCCCATTGCAAACTCGTCCATATTCGCTTTACCCACAATCACCGCACCGGCTGCGTGGAGTTTGGAGACGACGGTTGCATCGTAGGGAGGCACAAAATTCTCCAAAATCCGGGAGGCGCAGGTTGTGGGAATGCCGTTGGTGCACATATTGTCTTTAACGGCGATCGGAATGCCGGCCAACAGCCCAATTTCTTCGCCTGCGGCGATTTGGGCATCCACTTTGTGGGCCTGCGCCAATGCGTTGTCTGCCGTCACGCACAGAAAGCTTTTCAACTTCGGCTCTAGCTGGGTAATTCGGTCTAATGCTTCTTGAGTAATTTCCACAGCCGAGCGTTCTTTATTGACCAGTTGTCGGTGCAACTCGCGGATGGATGCCATGCTCGTACCTTTCTCATTTCTACTTTCAGCCACTTAGCCAATATAACGGCAATTGCACGCACTTACGGCCCTTCTTCAACTGCGTCTATGTGCGTGCATCTGCGGCGAAAAAAAGCTAAGTATTTGCCCCGACGAGTCCCAGGAAAACTATTTTATCCGGAATTCTCCCCAAAACCAGAGATATATGGTAAGAAGTTCCCGATGCCCCGTTGGAGGAATGCCACCTAAAGCTCACCTAGAATCTCACCTGACGGCAGAGGAACTCAAACTTCGCTACCGGCAGGCACAAAACACCACAGAGTCGCGCCGCTGGCACTTGCTAGTCTTAGTTTCCCGAAATTGGACTATCAAACAATCAGCCCAAGTCGTAGGTATCAACTACGACTACGCCAAAGAAATTCTCCAGCGCTACAACCGAGAAGGGCCTAACTCTGTGAGAAACCGCAGCGCAGACCGCCAGCCTCCTCCTGCAAAATCTTTGCTGAATCCCGAACAGCAAGAAGAACTGCGACAAGCCCTGCTAGGTTCCGCCCCCGACGGCGGAGACTGGACTGGCCCGAAAGTAGCTCGCTGGATTGCCGAAAAGACTGGTAGCGCTCATATCTGGCCCCAACGCGGGTGGGACTACCTAAAGCGGTTGGGTGGTGACTGGCGGCGTCGGCGCAGAAAGTAGATAGTTCGCAATATTTTAGAGGGAGTCGATCGCTTTGGCGATACCTCCCTTTATTTTGCTTCTTTTGGCGCAGTATTCGTAGGGTGTGTCGCCATTAAAAATCCCTTGCATTAAATCGACAATTTCACGGCGACGCACATTATACCATCTATAAAAAAGCTTGCTTAAGACAAAAATGTTGGGCGGAGTGAAACGGAGGGTTGTTGCCGGGGTTCATTAAAAGAAAAGGTGCGTCGCTATGAGATTGTCGCTCTTTGTGGAGGATTGTCGATGGCGACGCACCCTACGGCTAAAATCTCAAATCTCAAATGGTTTGACTGATGGAACAATAGCTGCTTAGATTAAATTTGGTTGTGTTGAGGATGTGGAATATGCGAGGGTTAAAGCATTTTTGGTCGATCGCCAACAAAATAGCGGCAGTAGTAGCCGGGATCGGACTGGTTCAGGTGTTAACCATCGCCAGCTCATTCTCTCAATCATCTAATCTGCGTTCCCTAGACGAACTATACAAAATTCGCGATCGGCTCGTCACCGAATTAGAACAACCAGCCTCTCCCTCCCCAGAACCAACTCTGCTCTCGGGCTTAGTCCCACTCACCACCAATCCTCAAGAAAAACTGGTACAGCAGTTACAAGCGGTAGATGTTCAAATATTAGTAGAACAGAGGGCTAACGACAACTTGCAGCAAGCAGTCCGTTTAGCCGATCGAGCCGCAGAAACTGGACGAGTGCCAAATCAGTCGATCGCCTCCTCGCAAGAAACTCAATTTTTGTGGAATCAAGCCCTCAACAACTTACAGGAAGTTCCCCAAAATTCATTTTTAGCTCCTCTGACTGCCTCAAAGACTCAAGAATACCGCCAAAATTTAACAGCAGCAACGTCTCAAGTCCAGCAATCAAAGTCAGATTTTTTAGCTGTGGTTGCCAAAGAAAGCGGTTTGTCCGATCGAGCTTCGATCAGCATTTGTCACCTTTCTAGAGAATGCGTAAACCTCCGAGGCGATGTACCTCCAGTCAGTCCGGCCAGCTTAATTAAACTGCCGATTGCTGTCGCCCTGATGCAAAAAGTCGAAAAAGAGAAAATTAGTCTGAATCAGGAAGTATTTGTCAATAGCGGCAATTTCACCGAAGACTCATTGACACGGATTGTGTCTGCGAAGAATTACCCGCTACAGCTACTGTTAGAAGAAATGATCGATCGCAGCAGCAATACCGCCACCAATCAACTGATCGATTATTTGGGTTCCGATTACATCAATCAATTCTTAGCAAATCGCGGCTACCAAGTTACCCGCGTCAACTACAAACTAATGGGCGAAAAGATTATGCCTGCCAACCCCGGTTCTGGCCCCAACCGCATGACTGTCAACGAACTCAATGAAATGATGGTGCAAATTTACAACGGCGAAACACCAGGTGCTAAAGTGTTAGTAGAAACTCTCAACCGCCAGCACGATCGCGAGCTAGGATTTGCCGCCTTGCAAGGAACGAAAGCTCAGTGGTTGGGTGAAAAAACTGGCGAAAATTCCCTGGTTCTCGGCACAACTCTAGCGATGAGCATTGACGGCGAAGCCTATGTGATGACTGTGATTGACAGCCGCACCAGCGGCGATACACAAATTCGCCAGTCTATTTCTAAAATTGCCGATTATATTAGTAAGAATCCCAGTTTTTGACCGCTGGAATATACACAGGACTTACGCACGGGTGGCCAGAAACCGGGTTTTTTTACGAAAAGACGCGCTGTAGTCCACAGATTAAGTAAAAAACCCGGTTTCTTTGATCGTGGTGCGTAAGTCCTCACACAATTTATAGCGGGGGACAACGCACCACCCAAACAGTTAAAAAATGCCGCATCAAAAACTCAGTGTTTCCGTCAAAGGCGAAGGATTCCCGATTCTCTGTTTGCACGGCCATCCAGGTTCTGGCTATTGTATGTCTGTCTTCACAGAACACTTATCAAAGCGGTTCCAGACGATCGCCCCAGACTTGCGCGGCTACGGCAACAGCCGCACCTCAAATTCCTTTGAAATGACCGACCACCTGCTTGATTTAGAAGCACTTTTAGACCGATTGGGAGTCGATCGCTGTTTGGTAATCGGATGGTCTTTGGGAGGCATTTTAGCCCTGGAATTAGCGATGAAATATCCGCAGCGAGTCTCAGGTTTGATTGTCCTGGCATCCGCAGCCAAACCGCGCGGAAGTCACCCGCCCATTTCTTGGCAAGATAACCTTTACACCGGTTTAGCCGGAATTATCAATTGGGCGATACCAGGCTGGAAGTGGAATATTGATACTTTTGGCAGGCGATCGCTCTTTCGCTACTTGATACAGCAGCATACAGCGACCCCTTACCGCTACCTAGCACAGGCAGGTACTCCCGCCTACCTCCAGACTTCCAACAGCGCCACCAAGGCTTTAAATACCGCTCTCAGGGCAGGATACGATCGCTTACCACACCTCGGCGACATTCAATGTCCGTGCTTGGTAATGGCCGGAGAGGACGATCGGCATATCACCTCAGCATCCAGTTTAGAAACAGCCCGCCACCTCCAGGAGAGTCAGTGGGAGTGCTATCCCAACACAGCCCACTTATTCCCGTGGGAAATTCCCGATCGGGTACTCGCAGACATCGATCGCTGGATTGAGAATTTTCCCCAAGCAGTTAGCAATTGAGACAGCCGCATTGTGAGGAACCAAACATTTTAGATCAAAGTTCAATCTCCAGATTTATGATCTGTGAAGTAAATCTAAAATCTAAAATCTAAAATCTAAAATCGACTGTCCGCTCTAAACAAGCAACATCCCTCCTTCACCAAACTTTCCCAAATCATCTGCCACTGTCAAATTAATAGGTTTGCAGCGATGAATCGAAACACTAAGACCTTCTGCACCTTCATTTTCTATGTCTTCTACATATCCTGCTTTTGCAATTTCCGCCTCTTGATCCGTCAAGAAGGGGCCAAAATAGTAAATGCACCGCGGCGCTGAAGTTTTAACTTCAACCCACCAAGCCAATCCGAAAAAGTTGAGCAAGCTAATCAAAAGTTCTTTCATGTGATTTTGCAATGTATTTTACGGTTTTTCCAGAACGCTGCGGGTAAGGCCTAGACCTTCATTATTTACACTTTGTTATAGTGTGTTGCATTTCTTTTTTCAATCACCGAAAATGGGAAGCTTGGGGGGCTAGAAGCCCCAGACTTTAGGATGTGTAGCTAATCACCGTTACGAGCCGTGTACGTGAAACTTTTTGGGCCCGCGCTGTCGGTAAATTTCGTACAAAGCCATTCCTGTTGCTACCGAAACATTCAAGCTAGGAGTATTTCCTCTTAAAGGAATTGAAACTAATCCGTCGCAACTACGCTGTATCAAAAGGCTCAAACCGTCAGCTTCACCGCCCACAACTAAAACAGTCGGGCCGGAGAACTTGACTGTCTCTACCGAATCACCCACGCCTGCGGCAGTGCCGTAAATCCAGAATCCAGCCTCTTTCAATTCTTCCAGCGCCCGGTTGAGGTTGACAACCCTTGCTACTGGCAGGCTTTCCAATGCCCCGGCTGCGACTTTTCTCACGGCTGACGTAATCCCAACAGCCCGGCGCTGCGGAATCACCATGCCCTGAGTTCCCAATGCTTCTGCGGTGCGAATAATCGCCCCTAGATTGTGGGGGTCGTTAAGTCCTTCTGCTACCACAATTACGGGGTCGGCGCAAGCAGACTTAGCTTTTGCGATCAGTTGGCTCAAATCCAGGTACTCGTGTGCTGATACTTGAGCAGCTACGCCTTGGTGGTTTGCCTTGCGCGTGATGTAGTCGAGGCGCAAATCGTCAACTTCGTCGATGATGCTGCCGTTGGCCTTGGCTTCGGTTAGCAAGCTGTGAAAGCGGGGATCGTAGCGCAGGTGCGGGACAACCCAGATTCGGTTGAGGACTTGGTTTGTTTCTAAAGCTGCTTGCACCGCATGGCGGCCATAAATCATGTCGTCTGTGTCTGAGTCTGGCTGCACGACGCTATTTGAGGCAGTGTCAACAGGGCGAGTGTCTCTGTCTTTGTCTCTGTCTCGGAAATGGTTGCCTCGGAATTCCTGCGGGCTGCTGTTTCTGTCTCTGTCTTTGTCTTTGTAGTAATTGCCCCGAGACTCCTGCGGGCTGCTGTTTCTGTCTTTGTCTTTGTAGTAATTGCCCCGAGATTCCTGCGGGCTACTGTCTCTGTCTCGGAAATTGTTGCGGGCTGGCTGCGGGCTGCCGCCGTGTCTGTCGATGCAGTTGTTGCGGGCTGGCAGCGGGCTGCCGCCGTCTCAGTCTGGGGAATTGTTTCGGGCTGGCTGTGGG
>JAJAYT010000568.1 GCA_026786085.1 Microcoleus sp. CAN_BIN18
GGAAGAAGGAAGAAGGAAGAAGGAAGAAGGAAGAAGGAAGAAGGAAGAAGGAAGAAGGAAGAAGGAAGAAGGAAGAAGGAAGAAGGAAGACTTTAATTTTTAGTAATCCCAAATCCCAAATCCCAAATCTAAAATCTAAAATCTAGAATGGTCTTTGTTTGTGCCGAAAATTAGTGTTTGCATTCCTACTTGCAATCGAGTGCATCTGCTGGCTAGTGCGATCGCCAGCGTGCTAGATCAAACTTATACAGATTTTGAATTAATTGTCTGTGATGATGGTTCTACGGACACGACTGCGCTGTTGATGTCGGAGTTTGTCGATCGCCCGATTCGCTACATTCGCCACCCGCAGAATATCGGTAAAAGTAATAATATGCGATCGGGCTTTGCGGCGGCTAGGGGCGAATATTTTATTAAGTTTGACGATGACGATCGCCTGAGCGCGCAATTTCTGGAGCGGACATCTGCTATTTTGGATAAAAACCCCAGTATTGATTTTGTCAGTACCGACCATTGGGCGATCGACATTCACGATAATATTGACGAAAACCAGACTAAACTGAATTCGCAGCGGTGGGGCCGCACCGAGTTGTCGGCGGGAATTGTTGAAGATTTGCTCTCCACAGTTTTTCTGAGACGAAGTTTGCAAATAGGCGCGACTTTGTTTCGCCGCACTGCGCTGGAATCAGTCGGATTTCTGCGGCCGAATTGGCAAAATTGTGAAGATAACGATTTGTTTGTGAGGCTTGCAATTGCGGGCAAAAAGTGCTATTACTTGCCGGAGCTGTTGATGGAGTATCGATTTCATGCAGGACAGCAAGGATGCGATCGGGCGATTCCGTATTTGAGCGATAAATTGCGCTATTTGACCAGCTACGAATTTGACTCGGAGAAGTTGGAAACAGTCAGGCTCCAGAGGATTGCAGAAACTCAATTAGCGCTTGGTTTGCGGCTGATTGAGGTGGGTGAAACTGCAAAAGGGCGGCGGATGGTGCGATCGGGAAAGTCAGTTTCTGAGGCGAAAATGTGGGCGGGTTTGGGATTGTCGCTGCTGCCGATGGAGTGGCGGAAGAGGGCTTTTGCGGCTGTGCGGGAGTTGTTGAAACGCGAGTTGTGAAAGATGAGACGGCGGTTGAAACCGCGTCTAAACAGACACTCACGTGCCTCCGCAGGTTGAAGAGTCGGTGGTTAATATAAGGTTATTTTCGACCGTCGGCGGAGGCCGACTTCGTTTGTGTAGACGCGGTTTCAACCGCCGAGTCTTTGCTTGCATAAACTGTTCTACATTTAAATTGTGTGTCAAAAATCAATAAAACAATGAGTGGGACGTTGCTCCGAGCAGCGTCCCGAATTTCCAATTTAAATACGCAACAGCTTATCACAAAAAGAAACTCGTAATTCGTAATTCGTAATTCACTTCGTAATTCGTAATTGGTAAGCAGTGGTGTAAGCACCCTGATGGGAATGCAGACATTGAGAAGAGAAAAATTTGGACAAATCTATGCAGAAAGGGTGATTTTACTTGTGCGATCGCTTGCTATAACTTAAGTACCTTAAGCTTGTAAGTATCTACCTTTGAGTAGGCTACTTCGGTCACGGAAACCTCGATGATCGTAATGGAGCGATTTGTCGAGCTAGGGTTGATTAAACAGCTCGGCAGGATGCTGTATGCAGGAAAAATGGCGTCTAATCGCACCACTCCCATAAGAAAGCTATTAGAAGAGGATAGAAATATGAAAGTTCAGCTCAACACTGATACCAACATCGCAGGCAACGAGGCGCTGTCTCAACAGGTCGAAGCCATAATTAACGACACCTTAGATCGCTTCAGTCAGGATATTACACGGGTGGAAGTCCACCTTAGCGATGAGAACAGCAACGAGAAGTTTGGTGCTAATGATAAACGCTGTTTGATCGAAGTCCGTCTCGCTAATCATCAGCCGATCGCAGTCAGCGATCAGGGCCAGATATTGGAGCAGTCCATCAGCGGTGCTGCCGAGAAAATGAAAAACTTGCTAGACACTACTCTCGGAAAGTTGCGCGCTCACTAAACAACTAATCTTGACCACATCTCTGAGGTCAACTCTGACCGTCAGGGAAGTCAATCTCCGAAATTTCTCAGGACAAATCAGAAAACAGCAGATGTCCCAGAAAAGACATTTAGCCTGTCCTACGGCTGAGAAAAGCTTGAAAGAAAAATTTAACCGAGGTACACAATGAATTTATTAGCCATTGATGAATTAACCACTTTAGCCACAGAATCAAACTCAACCTGTATTTCGATCTACACGCCAATGGAGCGTTTAGGAGCCGAAACCCAACAAAATCCAATTCGGTTCAAGAATCGGGTGCGGCAAGCCGAAGAACAATTGCTGGCGATGGGAATGAGTGAACAGGATGCCAAAGAGTTGCTGCAACCGGTTCACGAGCTAGATACCTATGAATTCTGGCAGCATCAAAGCGATGGACTAGCAATTCTGCTATCTCCCAATAAGTTCCGCTACTACTGCTTGCCGATCGCATTCCCAGAATTAACCGTAGTCACCGAGCGCTTTCATCTCAAACCATTGCTGCAACTGTTGTCTGGAGATGGGCAGTTTTATATTCTGGCACTAAGCCAAAATCAAGTTCGATTGTTTCATGGAACTCGTTATCACGTCAAGGAGGTTGAGTTGACTGATGTACCTACCAGCAGTGCAGAAGCATTGCAGTATGACGATCCAGAAAAAAGCTTGCAGTTTCATACGGCCAGCTCACAAGGCAGCAGTGGTGGCGATGGTTCTGCCATATTTCATGGACAGGGAGGCGGTAACGATGACCACAAAGATGGACTGCTGCGTTACTTCCGCCAAGTTAGCAACGGGCTAGAATCCTTCTTAAAAAACGAAAAAGCGCCGCTAATTTTGGCAGGAGTTGATTATCTATTGCCAATTTATCAGCAGGCAAACACCTACGCTCATCTACTGCCCGACGGCATCACAGGCAATCCAGAAATGTTGAAAGCGGAGGAACTGCATACCCAAGCGTGGCAGATTGTACAGCCTTATTTTGAGCAAGCAAAAGAAGCAATGATCGCCCGCTACCAGGAACTACAAGCCACCGAAAAAACTGCTAGCACGATCGAACAGGTTGTGCCTGCTGCCTATTTCCAGCGCGTTGAAGCGTTGTTTGTTCCCGTTGGTGAGCAAGTTTGGGGGGTGTTCGATCCAGATGCGAATTCGGTTCAGATTCACCCTCAACATCAGGCAGGAGACGAAGATTTGCTGGATTTAGCAGCATTGCATACCCTGACCAATGGTGGTAATGTTTACGCCGTAGAGCCGGGAAATGTTCCTCAAGACAAGGCGATCGCCGCCGTTTTTCGCTACTGATGTCATACCCTCTGGTTGTTGCAAAGACTGTCTTTAATGCTGAAAAAGCGATCGGCTTGGTGACAGATTCTCTTTCTACAACTGTTCATGCTCACGCAGCGGTGCAAACCCCTTTCCCATCGCTAACTTCTCCCACCATACAATCAGCAGGAAGCCTTTTTTGCGGATGTCCTTGCGTCAGGACCACCGCTCTTTGGGCCGCGAGAACTGTCTCTGAGAAAAACTCCCCCTACAGGTTCTAAAATTCGTCTCTTTAGGTAGAAGACATGGGGAAAAGACAGAACAACCTTCTGGTTGATATTGAAGCTAGTTGGCTTGAGGTTTCGGTTAAGATATTTTGTTTTAAATCTCTGGGAGAGCAATTATGAAAGGTTTAAAGGGAAAAAACGCACTAATTACTGGAGCGAGTTCAGGCATTGGGCAGGCGATCGCCATTCGTCTCGCTCAAGAAGGTTGCAACATTGCCGTTAACTATCGCAAAAGCTTAGAAGAGGCAGAAGATACTGAAGAAATAGCTCTGCAAAAAGCCTGTGGGCAGGCAGCAGAATGCGGGGTTGAAACCCTGCTGATTCAAGGTGATGTTTCTAAAGAAGATGACATCGTGCAAATGGTGAATCAGGTTGTGGAGCAGTTCGGTCATCTCGATATCCTGATTAATAATGCTGGGATTCAAACAGAAAGCGCATCCCATGAAGTGCCAACCGATGAATTCGATCGCGTAATTGCCGTCAATTTGCGAGGTGCATATCTCTGTGCGCGGGAAACCATTAAGCACCTATTGAGTGAGCAACGCCCTGGGGTGATTATCAATGTTTCCAGTGTGCATGAAATCATTCCCCGCCCGATGTATATCAGCTATTCCATCAGCAAAGGCGGCATGGGAAATCTGACTAAAACCCTAGCGTTGGAATACGCAAACCGAGGCATCCGTGTCAATGCTATTGCGCCCGGTGCGACGATTACACCGATTAATGAAAGCTGGACGGACAATCCAGAACAAAAGGCAGTAGTGGAAAGCCATATCCCAATGGGACGGGCAGGCACGTCGGAGGAAATGGCAGCATCTGTTGCCTTTCTCGCATCAGATGAAGCGGCTTACATTACGGGACAAACGCTCTATATTGATGGTGGATTGACCCTCTATGCTGACTTTCGCGAAGCTTGGTCTGCCTAAATTAACTTGGAGAAACTATTTGGAGGAAATAGGCGATCGCTGTCATTTTACCTAAACAAGGATTTTTTTTGGCGATCGCTAATGACTGCTTCACTCACACCGTGACGCTTCAAACTGGCAATCAATGCAGAGACTGTATCACCTTCTAGACGCTCCAGATCCGATCGCAGTCCTTGTCCAATATAAGCACGTAGCAATGGCTGATAACCAGAAAAACCCAGCAATGGTGCTACTCGTTTCAAATCTTCGATCACATCTTCGGGCATCCGAATGGTGATACTTGTCATCGGACGATTTCTATCTAGCCGCTTTTTCAATGCCTCAATTTTTATAATATTCGCGTTCCTTGCGTGTGGCTTACTGACTTCCATGATTACTCCTCTATCAGTTGTCTCAGTTCATTGATGTTGGCAGAAAATTTCAGCAAACCTGTTTGTTGTTCGACTTGCGCCGACTTAAAATTCTCAGATATCTCGTCACGGCGTTCTTCACGGAGATATTGCTTCAACAACAGTTGAATTTCTTGCTTTTCGTCAGCGGAGAGACTTTTGATTGCCTCAACTACATCGCTGAAAGTCATAGTCTAAAAATCCCGATCGCGCTTATCCGATTAATTTAACATGGAAAAAGTAGACGTGGCTTCAACCGCCGAGTCTTCTTGATTTTCTTTATACCCTCACTCGATCGGACGAAAGTTTGACTCTTGGGCGGTTTCAACCGCCGAGTTTTCCTAGATGCCGAAATGGATTGAATCTCTACTAAAGTAGTAAACAGTGCCCGATCGCAATTTTTCCTAAATATCGTGTCTATATTGTCTGAAATGCCAACTTTGTGGTTGCAAATTTCCCTCGTGGGAGCCTGGTTAGGCGTGATTTTGCTGGTAGCTGAGGGGTTAAACCGCTTTACTTCCGTCGATGCGGAGGTATCGCGGAAGGTGGTTCACATCGGTA
>JAJAYT010000569.1 GCA_026786085.1 Microcoleus sp. CAN_BIN18
AAGTCCCACTGTGCTTCTGGGCCCCACAGGAAGAGGAGGGAGTGGCCGAGGCTGTTGGCTGGGGTGGATACTGCGACGGTGAGGAAGTTGGCTCCTTCGAGGTAGGAACTTGCCAAACCGTGGGTGTACCAGGATGTGACGAAGGTGGTTCCGGTCAACCAGCCACCAATTGCCATGTAGGCGCATGGGAATAGCAAGATACCAGACCAGCCTACGAAAACGAAACGATCGCGCTTGAGCCAGTCATCGAGTACATCAAAGATGCCTCTTTCGTTCTGGGCGCGTCCGACTGCGATTGTCATTACGCAAATCTCCAAATAGATATAATTACAACGGATCTGTGTCTAGTCAGATTCTCCAACTGTTACATCTGCTAAGCAAAAAACAGGTTGGATTATGAATAGACTTTACTTTTCTTTACCGTAGTCACGATTATACGGGTAATTCTTTACAAGATCAAGCATTTCTTAATAATTTTTCCTGATTTTCAGTGATTCCCTGAGTCTCGGGAGTCTGGGAAGCCTCGGAAGTCCCCAAAGTTCATCGTCTACATTTCGGAACTTCTACTATATATACTGAGGATAGATTCCAGACTTAGGTTTTAAGACTATATGTTCAGCATTGACATCATTGTGAAGAGCACGCCCGTGTCGCTTTCTGTGCAGCGGAAGTTGGAAGAGGACGCTGTGACTGTTTATCAGGAGGTTTTGGAGGCGATTCGCAACTCCCAACCGCAAATTTTGGAACTTACCTGTGAGAAAAATCCTGAGAAAAAAGTAGCTGTCCTTAGCAGCGAGATTTCTGGGGTGGTGGTTTCTCAGAAATCGGGGACTTCATCTACAGGCAGATCCCCGGGTTTTGTTTCGATGTCGGCAGCAGAATGAGGGCTGGGGGTGTTGATGCCGATATGAGCCAGTCAGCGGTTGCTGTGCGGGATTTGTGTTTTAGCTGGCCGTCGGGCGATCGAGTTTTGCAAGGTTGCTCTCTGGATGTACCGAAGGGCGAGTTTTGGATGCTTTTGGGTACTAACGGCAGCGGCAAGTCTACGCTGCTGAGGCTGATGGCCGGGCTGCTGCACCCCCAATCGGGCGAAATTGACCTGGGCGGGCGTGTGGGTTTTGTGTTCCAAAACCCGGATCACCAGTTGGTGATGCCGACGGTGGGTGCGGATGTGGCTTTTGGTTTGGTGGAGGAACAGCTTTCTCATCTTCAGGTGCGTGCGAGGGTGGCGGAGGCTTTGGAGGCTGTGAATTTGCTGGAGTTGCAGCGGCGGCCGATTTATGCTTTGAGTGGGGGACAGAAACAGCGGATTGCGCTGGCTGGGGCGATCGCCCGTCACTGCGAAATTCTACTATTGGATGAACCGACGGCTTTGTTAGATCCTGATTCTCAGTTGGATTTGGTGGCGGCGGTGCAGCGGTTGGTGAAGGATCGCGGGATTACGGCTTTGTGGGTGACTCATCGTTTGGATGAGTTGAATTATTGTGATGGGGCTTTTTTGTTGGAAAAGGGCCAAGTTGTTGATCGGGGTGATCCGGCGCGTCTGAAGCAGCGGTTGATGCAGAGTCAGGATGTTTAGCGATCGAGCAATTTTAGAATATGGTGTCATTAGAATATGGTGTCATTGTTCTTGAAAATATGTTGTCATTGCGAGCGTCTTAGCGAAGCAATCTCAGGGTTCTGCGATTGCGACATACAGCCAAAAATGACATGATGCTTGAAAATATGGTGTCATTGTGAGCGTCCCCTCTAAGTAATCTCAGTGCTCGGCGATTGCTTCGCTAAGAGCTCGCAATGACATTATTCTTGAAAATATGGTGTGATTTTTAAGGACTCGCGACATTATTCACCGTAATCCCCGATCGCGCAACAAAGCATCTGCCCAAATTGTATCGGCTTCTGAGAGTGCTGGTATGACTTCCCAGTTGCGATAATCTATCTTGAGGTCATAACTTCCTACGTCGTAAATTTCCGTGAATAACTCCTGCAAGTTGATTACAGGTTCCGTATCGCCCGAT
This sequence comes from Microcoleus sp. CAN_BIN18, assembly GCA_026786085.1. Taxonomy (GTDB): domain Bacteria; phylum Cyanobacteriota; class Cyanobacteriia; order Cyanobacteriales; family Microcoleaceae; genus Microcoleus. Next base: position 2,019 of record JAJAYT010000569.1, read on the forward strand.
CGCAGCGGCAAAGGAAAGGCTGGCATCGGGTTTTGTACGTTAAAAGCATACAAATCACCTCTGGGGCGGCGATTTCCCCGACACACCAAAACTCGATAGTCGCTTTCAACATCATTGCCAATAACTGGCATTTTTCGACCGCGCCGCAATAGATCTATTTCAATTAAATGAGTGCGGCTACCTAAAATTTCTTCTCGCTTTTCCTCGTACATTTGTCGCCCTTTACCAGTTCGCTTATTGGTAGGCGATAAAATTTCAATCACTGTTATCAATTCTTGGGTTTCCCTTTCCCTAATTTCTAAATAGCCTTCCCTAATTGTAAAAGGGACGGGAAGAGTTACTGTTAAGGGTTGTGCAGGCGGCGCTGCAACTGCTACGTTTGATGTTATTAATTCGGTTGCAGTTTGCGCCTGGATTACGTTTACGTCAGGAATGCCAATTGATAAATCGTCGTCAGCCGTTTCATACATTCTCACTTCCACCGATACTAAATATTTAGGACGCAGTTGGGGAGATAAAAACCTGGCAATTTCAATAATTAGCCAATGGTGTAGGGCTGGCCAGAGTTCGGGATGCTCTAAATACGGGTCCATACCGGGGAAGGGAGATGGCATTGATGTGACTCCTTGACTCAAATCTATTTACAGTTTAACAAGACTTTTTGGGAACAAAAAGTACGATCGCACTTCCGGCAAAATAGAATAATTGCCATGTTGGGAAGCGCGATCGCACTTTCTGACGGTTAACGTTCGATCGACAATTGCATCGGAATTGGCACGCTGGTTTCATTTAGGGACAGCGCATTCACGAACACAATTGTATGCGGGACGGCGGGCATTAAACGGCGGAGTGCATTGAGGTAAGATTCCGCATCGCGGCGGCGGCTGAAACGGGCGACTGTTAACCGCTGACAGTTGGGGAGGTGGCGAATTGGATGCCAAGGTTGAAGTCGATCGCGATATGTCGGTTCTTTTGGTATCATAGGAGAAT
>JAJAYT010000570.1 GCA_026786085.1 Microcoleus sp. CAN_BIN18
CCCAAGGGGTCATAAACGCAAATATCGCCGTCAAACTCCCGTTCGTCGTAGATCAGCTTACGGCAGATTTCCTGGTGTTTGGGGTCGATTTTGGCGATCGGCAAAATCTTATTAGCGCTAATAATTGCCGAATCCATCCCCGCCTGCATCGCTTCGTGCAAAAACATCGAATTCAAAACTTGCCGCGCCGCCGGATTCAAGCCGAAGGAAATGTTAGAAACTCCTAAAATTACGTGACATCCGGGCAATTCTTGGCGAATGCGGCGGATCGATTCGATGGTAGCTTTGCCGTTTTTTCTGTCTTCCTCAATCCCGGTAGAAATCGGCAAAGCCAGGGTGTCAAAAAAGATTTCCGGGGCGGGAATTCCGTGGGCGACGGCGGCGTTATATGCACGTTGGGCGATCGCAAATTTTTGGTCAGCAGTACGCGCCATCCCATCTTCATCAATCGTTCCGATCACAATCGCCGCGCCGTATTTCTTCGCCAAATCCAAAACTTGATAAAAACGCGGTTCTCCATCTTCATAGTTAGTGGAATTCAGCAAACATTTACCACCCGCAACTTTCAATCCCGCTTCCATCTTTTCCCACTCGGTGGAATCCAACATTAAAGGCAGAGTTGCATTAGTCACAACGCGGGAAACTAACTCTTTCATATCGCGCACGCCGTCGCGCCCGACATAATCAACGTTGACATCAAGAATGTGCGCGCCTTCTCGCACTTGTTCCCTAGCCATTGCTACTAAACCATCCCAGTCCTCGGCATTCAGCAAATCGCGGCATTTTTTGGAACCGCTGGCGTTGAGTTTTTCGCCGACAATTAAGAATGAGTTTTCTTGTTCATAGGGTTGGGCACTATAAATTGAGGATGCGGATGGTTCCCAAGTAATTTCGCGAATTTTTGGTGTCAGAGTTGCGCCGATTTCTGATAGCTGTTGGATGTGATCGTAGCGGGTGCCGCAGCAGCCGCCGATGACTTGCACGCCTAAGTCTTCGACAAAGCGCATTAACGCCATTTTTAATTCTATTGGCGTGAGTTTGTAGTGCGCGTGGCCGCCAATGTTTTCGGGTAAACCAGCGTTGGGAATGCAGGAAACCACGAAGGGTGAATGTTCAGATAAGTATTTGACGTGTTCGGCCATGCGATCGGGCCCGGTGGCGCAGTTGAGGCCTAAAATATCTATGGGATACGGCTGCAAAATGGCGAGGGCGGCGCTGATGTCGGAACCGACTAGCATTGTGCCGGTGGCTTCCATTGTGATTGATACCATTAACGGAATTCGCGCACCTTTTTTCTTAAATACTTCTTCAATAGCATTTAATGCTGATTTAATTTGCAGCACATCTTGACAAGTTTCGACAAGAAATAAGTCAACGCCACCGTCATAAAGTCCTTCTGCTTGTTCGGCAAAAGCGGCGGTGAGTGTGTCAAAATCAATGTGTCCTAATGTTGGCAATTTGGTGCCTGGGCCGATCGATCCTGCAACAAATCTCGGCTTTTCTGGCGTGTCAAATTCGGCCGCGATCCCCTTGGCGAGTTCGGCTGCAACTTTGTTGAGCTCATAAGCTTTGTCTGCCAAATCGTACTCCGCAAGCACGATGGAAGCCGCGCCAAAGGTGTCTGTTTCGATAACGTCGGCCCCTGCTTCGAGGAATCCTCGGTGGACTATGGCGACGGCTTCGGGCTTCGTGTACACGAGATATTCGTTGCAGCCTTCGTATTCTTTGCCGCCGAAGTCTTCTGCGGTGAGGTTTTGGACTTGCAGGTTGGTTCCCATTGCGCCGTCGAAGACGATGATGGGGCGCGAGGGGTGGTGGAGTCGATCGAGAAATCTGCTATTCATCAGCGGTAAAAAGACGTAGGTGCTATATATTTACAATCTTATCTATTTTGCAATATTCTCAACAGTTATGTGAATCTTGGGGAACAGCTTAATGACGGAAGGATTTAATGCTGCTGACAATAGTTCGATCGCACCTATGATTTTACCGATCGCCCTAGATAATTGTCAAAATTATGCTGTGGGCGAGGCTGTGGCGGGAAAATTGGCCAGTGGCGAGGGTTTTTTCCGCTTAACTGTTGAGGATTTTTGCGAAAATGCGATCGCGATCATTAAACGAGTGATGCAAAAGGGCGATCGGATTATCTTACAGCAAGCAGGGGAAGACATCGCCGCCATAATTTTGGAAGCAGAGTTTCACAAGATCAATTATCTGATGCAAGAACTCAAACCATCACAATTCTTTCCTGACGAAGAAGCATATTATGAAGATGATGGAGCAATCCACTGCATTTACCCGGACGAACTTGTAGAAGACATTGATAATATCTTAGCAGATGTCAAGGAATTCGACGAATTATTTGGTTTACTGCCCACGGAGGAAATGGGAAAGAATATTGATATTTTCATATCTGTAGCTATTCTCATGTCTGTCGATCGATTTTGGGTGCCGGACTACCTGATGGCTGAAAAAGCCCGATTGAAAATGTTATCATAATACTATTCGTAGGGTGTGTCCATAGAAAATACGTCGCATCAGATCGACAATCTCATAGCGACGCACCTGACAAAATAGTAAACAACACTTCTTTCTTTGCTAACACGGCTGTCTATAAAATCTATAAGTTTGTTCGCCTTTAATCGCAAAACCAATACAGAGGAATCGCAAGATGAACGCGCCAACAATAACTCCGTCTCCTCCCGTACAAGAACAAATTATCCACGAGTCAAAAGTTGTTTTGAAAGGCGTTAGCTGGCAAACTTTTCAGGCGTTGCTGGCTGATGTCGGAGACGATCGCGCGTGGAGAATTGCCTATGACAATAGAGTATTAGAAATCAGGAGACTGTACCAAGAGCAGGAAGTGCCTGTAATCATGCTAGCGTACTTCGTGAACGCCATAGCAGACGAGTTAGAAATTGAGGCAATGCAGCTTGGTGCGCTGTTGCTGGAAAGGGAAGATTTGCAGCGCGCGATCGAACCGGATACCTGTTTCTACATCCAGAATGAAGCTTTAGTCAGAAGCAGAATTATTGACTTGGAAACCGATCCGCCACCAGATTTAGCTGTAGAGTCGGATTACACGAATTCTTCTCTAAACAAATTCGCAATTTATGCCGCTTTGGGAGTTCCAGAAATTTGGAGATATCGCCGCGAAACTCTGGAAGTTTATCAGCTTGTAGAGGGAAAATACGAAGCTGTGGCTCAAAGTGTAGCTTTTCCCGTTTTGCCGATCGCAGAAATACCCGCATTCATCGAACAAAGCAGGGCGATAGGACAAAGATCCGCCGTGCGTCTATTTCGGACAAGAATCAGAGAAATTTTGCAAAATCCCAACCCATAATAAACTATAAAAGGTTCGTAGTGTGGACTTTAGTCCGCATTTAAGAAGGACTGAAGTCCTCACTACGAACCTTTGAGCCAGAAGTGTTGAATGATAGAAAAAGATTGCCAGGATTGGCAAACAAATGTATAATGACAGAGCTATAAAATATTAAAAATCAACTAAAATGCTATTTTC
>JAJAYT010000571.1 GCA_026786085.1 Microcoleus sp. CAN_BIN18
CCACCTCTCAATCAGGTAATTTCTTTAAGCGCCCATAATTGTAATCCTACCTTTTTTTTTAAATTTTTTTTTTTCTAAACCTTTGGTTTGGGTAATTTATTTAATCCCCCTGACGCTCTTTGTGAAATCATAAAGCCCAGTTTGAATATTGTGTATAATTCGCTACAAAAACTTGCGGTGGCCGATCGCGCGAGTCGAGAAAAAACAGGGTAAATCGCATCAAATGGCAACAAAAAGCCGATCGCAACTTTTGTTTGGTTTTGGCAAATACAGCAAGAAAAGGCGATCGGCTTTACCCCAAGAATTGCCATTTAATAGCCGTTATAAAAGCTCGATCGCTATTTTAAGCTGATTTGAACGCACTACAAGCTAAACGCGATCGAGATCAAAGTCATCCTTCAGATAGAAGTAACTGCCGAAGAACTGGGTTAGATTTATCAACAATAGCAAGTCTCAGAATATTAACTTATCTCAAACTTTCACTTCCGAAACAAAGCAGATAAGCCTACTTTTCCGCAAGTAAACAATTGCTTGAGAATACTGAATACGGCGCTTGCTAATCGTAAAAATCCTCAGATAGATGTTGCCACTTCCCTGCTACATACTGCTGACAAGTATATCGTTTTGACAAATTTCAGAGGCTAATTATGTCCCCTTGCGAAAACTCAGTCAACAATAATTATAGGAATAATGGTGCAGGATGGGAGATACGATTTACCTCGCTAGATACAGCGCAATCGCTTTCTCAAATTGCTCCCCCGCCCAAATTGCGCGGTAATTTATCAAAGAAATCTGCTTTAGATACACCGGATCTTGTTTGTTTGTCACACTTGCGATGGAATTTCGTCTACCAGCGACCTCAACACCTCCTGAGTCGCTGTGCCAAAAATCGGCGCGTATTCTTTGTAGAAGAACCTGTTTTTAGCGATGGTACTGATTGGCGGCTGGATGTCAGCATCCACGAAAGCGGAGTTTGGGTAGTAGTGCCGCACCTCAGCGCAGAAATTAGCGAAGAAACAGGACAAAAAATTCAGCAAGAAATGCTGAATGACTTGTTGAAAGCAGCAGAAATTCAGCAGTACATCCTGTGGTATTACACGCCAATGGCTGTGAGTTTTACCAACCACTTAAAGCCGGTAGCCGTAGTCTACGACTGCATGGATGAACTGTCAGCATTCCAAGGTGCTCACCCGCAGTTAAAAGCTAACGAAAGCGAACTTTTGAAGCGCGCCAACGTAGTCTTTACGGGCGGGCACAGCCTGTACGAAGCCAAGCAGCACCAGCACCCGAATATTCATGCTTTCCCCAGCAGCATCGAAAAAGAACACTTTGCTAAAGCCCGGTACTTTGTAGAAGAACCGACAGATCAAAAAGATATTCCCCATCCGCGTCTGGGGTTTTTTGGTGTCATCGACGAACGCATGGATATCGAACTGCTGCGCGGTATTGCGGAAGCGAAACCGGATTGGCATTTAGTCATCATTGGCCCCGTCGTCAAGATCGATCGGGCAATTCTGCCTAATAACCCAAACATTCACTATCTCGGCGGCAAATCTTATCAACAACTGCCGGAATATTTGGCAGGTTGGGATATCGCAATGCTGCCCTTTGCGATTAACGAATCGACTAAATTTATCAGTCCCACCAAAACTCCCGAATACCTCGCCGCCGGGAAACCAGTGATTTCAACTCCGATTCGCGACGTGGTGCATCCCTACGGAGAAAAAGGCTTAGTTCGCATTGCTAGTAATGCGTCAGAATTCGTAGCCTGCGCTGAAGAAATCCTCAAGGAAGGTGCAGATAGCACGAGTTGGTTGGACGAAGTAGATGAATTTTTAGCAGATAACTCTTGGGACAATACCTGGGGCGAAATGCTGGGCTTGATCGAAAGTGCGATCGAAGTCAGAAGCAAGAAGTCAGTAAGCTGTTGACTGTTGACTGCTGACTGGTGACTGTTGGTTACAAATGCCCAATCCCCAATTCCCAATGCCCAATTCCCAATTCTCAATTCCCAATTCCCAAAAATCAGAGGTATTTAAATGTTTGACTATTTAATTGTCGGGGCTGGATTTGCAGGTAGCGTTATTGCCGAAAGACTAGCAAATCAGGCCGGAAAAACTGTCTTGATAATTGATACCCGCAACCACATCGGCGGTAACGCATACGATCATTACGACAACCACGGTATCCTCGTACATAAATACGGGCCCCACATTTTTCATACCAATTCCCGCCAAGTTTTCGAGTACCTTTCGCAGTTCACCGAGTGGCGGCCCTACGAACACCGAGTCCTCGCCAGCGTTGACGGTCAACTATTACCGATTCCGATCAATCTCAACACCGTAAATAAACTTTATGGACTGAATCTAACATCATTTGAAGTCGAAGATTTCTTTGCAAAAGTAGCAGAATCAAAAGACTACATTCGTACTTCCGAAGATGTTGTCGTCAGCAAAGTCGGGCGCGAACTTTACGAGAAATTCTTCCGCAACTATACCCGCAAACAGTGGGGAATGGACCCGTCAGAACTCGACAAATCAGTGATTGCGCGCGTGCCCACCCGCACTAACCGGGACGATCGCTATTTCACCGATACCTATCAAGCAATGCCCCTGCACGGCTACACTCGGATGTTTGAAAAGATGCTTTCTCACCCAAACATCAAGGTGATGCTGAATACCGACTACCGCGAGATTGAGGGATTCATTCCTTATGGGGAAATGATTTACACCGGGCCTGTCGATTCCTATTTCAGTTATTGCTATGGCAAACTTCCTTACCGTTCGTTAGAATTCAAGCACGAAACGCTGAACGTACCCGTACACCAAGCAGCACCAGTGGTAAATTACCCGAACGAGCATTTATATACTCGCTGTACCGAGTTTAAATATCTCACCGGACAAGAGCATCAAAAAACTAGCATTGTCTACGAATATCCGCAAGCTGAGGGAGACCCTTACTATCCGGTTCCGCGTCCCGAAAATGCCGAAGTCTACAAGAAATATAAGGCTTTGGCTGATGCGACTCCGGGAGTATCTTTTGTGGGAAGGCTGGCGACTTACAGGTACTACAACATGGATCAAGTTGTCGCTCAAGCTTTGACAACTTACACTCAAATTACTACCAAGCCGGTAATTGAATTCGTGGAAAATCTTAACGGTTCGGCCTCTAATTTAAGCTCGTCGAATTCAGTTTCCGAGAGCCCAGCGGCAGCTTCTCTAGAAGTCGCTGCTGTCAACGGCAACGGCAAATCTGCTAGCAATTAAGTGATGATTTTGTAATGGCAAAAAGGTAAGGTGCGCCATAAGCACCCTACTTGGTTTTCCTCAAAAGTCATGTAACAATTCAAACTAGGGTTGAGGTAAAAATGAGCGTTCTCGTTAAAATAGTTTTGTCTCATGAGGTTTTGGAAAAATCTCAATTTTCTAAGTTTCATAAAGAAATAGAGCGCCTAATTGAAAGCGGTGGGAAAATTATGATGCTGGATTTCTCACAAATAAATTTCCTGAAAAATCCCGAGTTAATGGCTGTAGTGGCGATCGTAAAATTAGTTAGAGACAGCGAATGTATACTTTTGATATCTTCGATGAGCGAACAAGTGAGAATCCTATTTGAACTCACGGGACTAGAACGAATATTTCAGTGTTTGCCGCTTCTGGAAGAAGTGGGACTGAAAACAGAATTAACTGTTCCGTTAGGAGGTTTGTAAAGATACTCGGCGATTGAAAGAGACTGTTGGCGAATCAACAAAGGGTGTCGCCCCTCACCTCTGAAGAAGGGCAATTC
>JAJAYT010000572.1 GCA_026786085.1 Microcoleus sp. CAN_BIN18
CCCACCGGCTTACCTGTCCTGCGTTATAAGCGGTACAAAAGCCTCAGCCTAACCGCAATCCGTGACATCCGTTAAATGCGGTACAAAATCGGCTGCCGAACCGCCATCCGTGACATCCGTTAAATCCGCTACAAAATCCGCTGCCGAACTGCCATCCGTGACATCCGTTAAATCCGTTACAGAATCCGCTGCCGAACTGCCATCCGTGACATCCGTTAAATCCGTTACAGAATCCGCTGCCGAACTTTCTTCCGCGCCGCCAAAACGCTTTTGAATTTGCTTAACTTTGGTTAAAAAAGTTTTAAATTCCAACTTTTCCAGCATCGGAATCAAAGCTGCTTCATCAAAACCTATCAACTGACAATCTTCTAAATTGACTTCTAAAGGAACTTCTTGAATAATTGTCGCCATCCGCTGAGAATGATAAGCAACTTCCTTACCTTCTTCGAGCTTTTTCTTAGTTGCGCCTTTGAGTTGATCGATGGCTGCATAGATGCCATCGAGGGTATTGTAAGCTTCCAGTAATTGCAGGGCGGTTTTGTCGCCGATGCCTTTAACTCCGGGAATGTTATCGGATTTGTCACCGCATAGGGCTTTGTAATCTATTACTTGTGCGGGCAAAATACCGAGTTTGGCTTTGACTTCTTCCGGGCCGTATTCTTGGGATTTGCCTTTGCCCGATCGCCTAAGTTCATCTGTACTCAAATATAGTACACTGATTTGCTTCTCAGTTTCTACTAATTGGAACAAATCTCGATCGCCCGTCAGGATTTTTACCCGATAACCGGCGGCGCTGGCTTTGTTGGCCAAAGTTCCCAAAACATCGTCGGCTTCGTAGCCCGGAGCGGTGAAGGCTGGTAAGTTGAAATAGGTGAGGAGTTCTTGGAGGTTTTTGAGATCCGGGATAAAATCTTCGGGAGTTTCGACGCGACCGGCTTTGTAAGTTTCGTCTGCTTCGTGGCGAAAAGTGGGCGTGGCGAGGTCAAAGGCGATCGCCATGTACTCCGGTTCATGGGTGGCCATAACTTCCAGCAGGGACTTGAGAAAGCCAAAACAGACGCTGGTGGGAATGCCTGTCGTAGTTCGCAAACCTCCGTCTCGACTTTTGGCAAAGCCGTAGTAGGAACGGAAGGCCATGGAGTGGCCGTCAACTAGGATGAAGGTAGGAGCTTGATTTTCAGACACTGACACAGATGACGATCGCACGAAACAGCTTTATCATTCTACTCATTTGTCAGTCTGCATCGATCGACCATAAGGATGACGGCCAGAATTGAGAACGGTTGACAGTCGATCTCTGCCTATTAGACATAGGAGTGAAAAGCTAGCTTTGAACAGGCAGGATGCCTGTTCCACAATAAATATGGTCGATCGGCATAATGTGCAGCTTGGCTCAGAATAGTAGAAGATAAGAAGTGCGATTCACGCGCGGGATAGCTTCGCTTCACGCAAATTTCCCAACACCTGCCGATCCGAAGCCTATGGCTGACATTAATCGATGCTACGAAATCCTCGAAATTGAGCCTGGAGCTTCCCTAGAAGAAATTAAGCACGCTTACAGGGATTTAGCCTTTGTGTGGCATCCCGATCGGTTTGCCCACAACGATCGCCTGCAACAAAAAGCTCAACAAAGATTAATCGAAATTAATCAAGCTTACCAGCAATTGCTGTTGTTTCTGAGTCAACCTGAACCAAAGTCGATCGACCAACAGACACCGCAGCAGCCACCACCACCTGCGGAAAAGCCGCCGGAAAAGCCACTGAGAAGGCGTTCTGGAAAATCAGCAGGTAGAGTTGGTTCCCAGCGCACTCAAACTACGCAAAAAGCCGCATCAAAAAAAACTCAAACTCAAAACAAGCCGAAAAGCCAGAAACGATTGACAACTCAAAATCGCCAAGCATCGCGGGGAAGAAAGCCATCCCGGCGCAGCGTGGCGAGGGAAGCGTGGCTATCTCCAAAATATCCAAACCTTACCCCGAACCGGAAACAAGAATTTCCGACTCAATACTCAAAACCGCGACTATCTCAAAACTATTCCAGCTTCCCTTGGGGGCCGCTGACAATCGCCGTAGCGAGTTACGCTTTGACTGGCTGGATTTTGACTAAATCTGAGGCCCCGATGTGGATGTGGACTTTAATCTGCGGTGCGGATTGGCTGTGGGCAGCGATTTTGCTGGCGGAGGGTTCGGCAACGCCTAGAGTGTGGCTGGCGGCCTTAGTTTTGGCTGGGGCAGTGGGGGGGTCGATCGCAGGTTTTCAGGCGGGAGGAATGGTAACTGGAGCTGTCTGGGCGCTAGTTGGAGCTGGTTTGGGGGCGATCGCCAGTTCCGAGGCAGAGTCTCGCGCCGTGGCTGTAGTTTTGGCCGTGGCGGGAGTGGCGACAGTGGTGGGATTGATGGCTGGAACGGGTTCTGGGGATTGGGTTAAGGCGTTGGTTGTGGCGGTGTCTTGGGGGATTGTGGGCTTGACGTGCGGGCTGGTGGCGGAACTAGCTGTTAATTCTCGCGGCCCCGTCGGGCTCTGTGGTGCGATCGGGCTGGGGATTGGGGCGTGGGCGGGGGTTTTGGCTGGGGCGGGTTCGGGGGCTTTGACGCAAGCCTTGGCGATTGCTGGATCTAAGACTGTTTATGGGGCTTGGGCTGCGATCGGGATTATTGCGGGAGTTGTGGCGCGGATGGTGGCTGGCGAAAGGTCGATCGCGATCGGCGGGCTCTACACGTTTATCCTGTTAGTGGCTACTTCCGGTTTTGGACTGTGGTTGGGAAATTGGTTGGTTGGTCGATCGCATCTTTTTAATTAATCATCAGTCCTGAGTCATTAGTCATCAGTCCTGAGTCATCAGTAGATCCACAATCGGAAGAATCAGACAACAGTTGAATATTAGTGTCAAAAAATAGTCAAACCGTCATTAGAACTCTTGCAAAAGTCCTTTTAATAAAATTTTCGGACGTTGCTCCTAGCAGCGTCCCACAAGAAAAAAAATGTGGGATGGGCTTCTAGCCCGTCCTAATTATTTTTGGAATAGGTCTATCAAACAAAAGTGAAAAAGACAGGCCTTTAGACTCAATAATTAATGCAAAATCTGTGACAGAAATTTTTGTGTGCGCTCGTTAGAAGGATTATTAAAAAACTTATCGGGAGTAGTATCTTCCACCAGCACACCATCAGCTAGAAAGATAATGCGATCGGCAACTTCACGGGCAAAGCCAACTTCATGGGTAACGCAAACCATCGTCATCCCGCTATCCGCCAGACCTCGCATTACCTGCAACACTTCCTGCACCATTTCCGGGTCAAGGGCTGAAGTCGGCTGATCAAACAGCATCACTTTCGGACGCATCGCTAGCGCACGAGCGATCGCCACCCGCTGCTGTTGACCGCCCGACAACTGTCCCGGATATTTGTTTGCTTGGTGCGCAATCCCGACTCTCTCCAGCAGTTCCATCCCCAACTTGTCAGCCTCTGATTTGGACATTTTGCGCAAGTGGATCGGCGCTAGAGTGACATTGCCCAAAATTGTCAGATGACAATACTTCGGACAGTTTTTAAGCAGCGAGAGTACCATAGGATAGGACTGACGGAAGGTTAGGGTGATTTAAAATTAAATTAGGGTCTAAATCTAACTTGTCAATAAAGGTGTAAAGTATATGTCTGTTGAATTCCCGGCGTTTATAAGAGGCCATTGAAAACACGAATGGATCGGGAGATGAAAGATGAATGACGATTATAAGCTTCATATTTGGCTAAATTTAAAGCAATTAGACTGGCATTAAAATGAAAATCAAGGCGTTGACCACTACGAGATTGACAATCGGATAAACCAGTAAATTGTTTGGCATCACGAAAAATAAATTCAATTTGAAAACGAGCCTGATCATACTCAAGTATTTTCTCACCTGCCAGATCAATATCAGTGCTAAATAATAAAATATTTTTGATTTTACCGTTGGGTTGAACTTCAGAAAAGCAAGCTAAACGTATTTTACATTTCAAACAAACACTCCATACTACTAATGAATAAAGCTTGATCCCAGGCTTAACTTCTTTGATAAAAGTTAAATTCTTTAAATTATTACCGTCTACTTTTCCATCATATTTGCGAGAGGCTCTTATTTTATTTTTTTCACCTGTATAGAGGTAGTTTAAGTTGGCATCAGACCGTAATTTACTAATCAAATTTAAATTTGAATCCCGTACAGCATCCCAGAACTTGGCGCGGTAATAATAACCGTCGGCTACCTTTGTAACTTACAAATTCTGGCAATAAAGAACGTGTTTTTTTTTAATGTTGAGCATAGTCGTCAACTCTTGTTAATTCAGGCGTTGAGCTTTGGGATGCCTCTCTTTTAGTCTGTTTTTTTGAGGTTTTTTTCGCTTTAGCAGTTCGGGGATTTTTGGGTAGTTCTGTGGGAGGGCGCCAGGGCGTTTGTTGTACACTCACACTATAAGACAAATGAGTTTTAACTTCGACAAGAGAAATTACAGAAATTTCTAATCCCTCTTCTGGTCTGCCAGCTACACCATTATAAAAGGTAGCTTTTCCTTCAGTTTTCTTGCCACTTTTTGGGATAAATGAACAATCGATTACAGCAATAATTGTTCGCTCAGGATTCAAGGCTTTCTTGATCAAGTATTGATGAAATTCGCTAAAATCAAAATTATGCATAAAAAATGACGACGATAAGTTTTTTCACTCAATAAATTATAACGGCTCAGATTGGTAAAGTTCACCTTGCCATAAACAGGCAATATGATGTCAAATAAAATTACCATAAACTTTTTTGGGGATTGACTAATCCCTGACATTTGTTGTAAGATAGATTCAATAATATTCATCAGGCATTTTTTAAAGTTCGTCTGTTTTTGAGCTTAACGCAAAAAGTGCATTTTTTGGGTCTTTTTGGTGAAAATTCCAGTGACTTTTTAGCTCTGCTCGCGGAGTGTCCCTGTTCCAAAACTGTCCGAAGTATTGAGATGAGGAAACAAGTTAAATTGCTGAAACACCATCCCCACCTCGCGCCGCACCATCTCAATGTTTTTAGCATCGTGGGAAATCAGCGTGCCATCAATCTCAATGCTGCCTTTTTGGTATGGTTCTAAGGCATTGAAGGTACGAATAAAGGTGGATTTGCCAGAGCCCGATGGCCCATCAGCACTACCACCTCACCTTTATTTACAGCCCACATTCCGCACGTCAATTTGTACGCCAAGTAATACAAAAATTCTGAGTTATTTGACGTTTTATTTGTTTTATTTGCGTATAAATATTTAGTCTTTTCTATTTTGGTGTTTGCCAAACTACCAAACAGATGTAATAATTACATATTACATTTTGAAGTGCGAAATGTGGGATAAATAGATTAATCCACCCCCATTGACACAGGAGCGATTGCGATTGACAAACTTTGACAAATACTGCAATAAGTGGTCAACCAATAAGTAATTAATAAGAACCAAATTATTGAGATCGTTAAGTTCGGTAAATCCAAAAATCTTTGTAACTTCCGTCGCCGACGGCTTGACAGCTCGACTGAGCTTCGCGGAACGTCTGAGCTTCGCCGAACGTCTTTCGGCTGTAATTAGGCTAGAAAATACGCGTGCCAGCCGCTCTAATCTCACTTGTTTTTCTGATTGTATCAAGGATAGCAAAATTGTCATAACAAGAAACTGAGCTTGGGTCAGTTGTTTTTGTAAATGAGTCTGATAGAATGTTGATAACATTATTTTTTGGATAGGCAAGCGTGTAACAATTCTGCTGCCTATCTTTTTTTAGCAGAGCTTGGCTCTATCCTTGCAAACTCTGGGTTTCAGGCTGGTTGTTACTCATCTGGTTAAATTCTTGATTTGCTCTAGAAACGACGAAAGAAGTATTTGTACAATGGCATCCTTGGTGTAGGATATTAGAAAATAGAGAGAGTAGTATGAAAATTGCATTAGTCCATGATTACTTAACACAACCCGGTGGGGCAGAGCGTGTATTTGAATTGCTGTGTAAACGCTACCCCAATGCTGATATTTTCACGTCTCTGTACGAACCTAAACAAACTATTGATTTAGGCGAACGTGAAGTTCGCACAACTGTACTTCAGAATATTCCAGGGGCAAGTAAGAATTTTCGGCTCATGGCTCCATTTTATTTTTCAGCCTTTCGAGCCTTGGATCTAAAAGACTACGATCTGGTTATTAGCAGTACCACAAGTTTTGCTAAAGCCGTTCGCAAAAGACCAGGAGCAATACATATTTGTTTCTGTCACAATGTTACCCGTTTTTTGTGGGATACCACAACGTATCTTCGAGATTATGCTACCTATCGAAATTTTTCTGGTATGCTCGAACCGATTTTTCAACAGATGAGAAAAGCAGATCTATATTCAGCTCAAGAGCCTGATTTTTACATTGCCAATTCCAGCACAGTTGCCAGTCGTATCCAGCAATTTTATGGAAAAACATCAGTTGTTATTAACTATCCCATTGACATCAAAAGATTTATTTTTTCCAAAGATAAGGAGGATTTTTATTTGATCTCAGCTCGTCTTCTTGGTTACAAACGCATTGATGTGATTATTGAAGCATTCAATTGGCTGGGATTGCCATTATTCATAACGGGTGAGGGCCCAGAGCGAGAGCGTCTTGAGTCTAGAGCTTTAAAAAATATTAAATTTCTAGGTCATGTCAGCGATACAGAACGTAGTCAGTTGATGTCTAAAGCTCGTGGTGTTATTATTGCTGCATTGGAAGATTATGGCTTAGTTCCAGTAGAAGCTAATGCTAGTGGAACGCCCGTAATTGCCTATGGTAAGGGTGGCGTGTTAGATACTCAGATCCCAGGTAAGACTGGGATTTTTTTCAATCTACAGACACCTGAAGCGATCCAGACAGCAGTAATTGAGTTCAGTAAGATAGCATGGGAGTATGAAAAAATCCGAGACCACGCGATCGGTAATTTTTCCGAAGCAGCTTTCTTTGAAAAAGTAGAGAGGGTGATTGAGGAAGTTTGTGGCGGTCATCAGCCATAAATATATTTGGTTCAATAGGTTTCCAATCGAGGTATAGAAGTGACTGAAAACAATATCAACTCAATTGCGGAAACAGAAGTCGGCTATGGAGAACTGTTTGCAGTTCTAATCCGCAGGCGCTTTTGGTTGTTAAGTGTTTTGTGTATTGTCTTGGCTGCTGCCACTGTAAAAGCGTTGAAGGAAAAGCCTACCTATACAAGCTCAATGCAGCTCCTGGTAGAGTCTAATTATCAAGGCAAAAAAGACAGTAAAACAGATAATCAGTTTGCTGATTCTAATGTTGTGATAGACAATGCTACTCAGCTTAGTCTGATGCAAGGTTCTCAGCTCATCGAAAGGGCGTTGAAATTACTTCGCGCTAAGTATCCAGGGCTTGATGTAGAGGAGATTAAAAAATCCTTAGTCGTTACTCAACTGGTCGATGAGAAGGCAAAAACCGAAACTAAGATTTTTGAAGTAACTTACACGGCTAATAATCCCACTAAAACCCAAAAAGTTTTACAAGTAATGCAACGGGTTTATCGGGATTACAACCGAGAACAGCAGAGACTGCGTTTAACAAAAGGTCTGACCTTTATTGACGAACAATTACCCAAGGTTCGTCAAAACGTTGCTCAAGTTGAAACGACTTTAGAAGAGTTTCGCAAAAATCAAAATCTGATTGAGCCGGAAGCACAAGCAAAAGCTCTGACTGATGCAATTAACAACATTCAGCAGGAGCGACGGACCAACCAGGCAAATAGAAGGGATCTTCAGGCTCAATATGACTCTTTGCAGCAACAACTTGCCAGTTCTCCGCAGGAATCGCTCGTTGCGGCACGGCTAAGTCAGTCTTCTCGTTATCAAACCTTACTCAACGAAATCCAAAAGACAGATTTAGCCATCGCCCAGCAACGGATACGCTTCACTGACAAAAATCCAGTTATTCAAAAGCTACTTTCGGAGCGCAACAAGCAACTAAGTCTCTTGCAAGCAGAAGGGCAACGTACTACACCTGAAGGTTCTGCTCAGATCCCGGATACAGGAGAAAGCCTTTTGAAAGAAAGGCAACTCGGTGTAACTGACTTAAATCTCGCTAATAAACTTCTGGAGGTTCAGACAAACTTAAAAGGGTTAACGGCACGCGACGAAGCACTAGCAAAAAAAGAGCAGCAGCTCCGTGTAGAACTCGATCGCTTTCCGAATCTATTGGCTAAGTATACTCGTCTACAAACAGAAATACAACTCAAGCGTGAAACATTTCAACAGTTAGAGAAAGCACGGCAGGACTTAAGCCTGGAAATTGCCAGAGGTGGATTTGATTGGCAAGTTGTCGAAGTACCGCAACCCGGTAAAAAGAGTAAGTCCCAAAAACAGCAGAACATTATGCTGGGTATCGTAGTTGGGTTGTTCTTGGGTGGTGCAGTGGCTTTTGCTCGCGATATGTTGGATGATTCTGTTCATAGCTCGGATCAGTTAACAAAATTAGTTCCCTTGCCTCTACTAGGCATGACTCCACAGCTACCCCAGAAAAAGAAGAAAAAACTAATCATTAAGCTACCTTTCGGCAAGCGGCAAGCTTCTGTCGCTTGGGCAACCGAACCAATCATCAAGCTACCTTTCGGCAAGCCGGAAGCTATGGCACCTTGCACGATTGAAGTAATTCATAGTCCACCGGCTTGGGAATCCTTTGACCTAATTTATAAGAACATTCAACTTCAAAATTCTGGTTCTACTTTCAGTCCTTTAGTCATTACTTCAGCATTGGATGGTGAGGGAAAATCAACAATCGCATTAGGTTTGGCAATTAGTGCTGCGCGTCTACATCAACGGGTACTGCTAATTGATGCTGATTTCCGTCAGCCGATGCTGCATAAACAGCTCAATCTTCCTAATGAGTATGGGCTTTCAACTGTTCTGGAAAGTAACGCTACGATGCCCATACGCAGTTATATTCCATCATCAGATCTATATATTGATATTTTGACTTCTGGGTCAATACCCGAAGATCCAGTAAATCTATTAAGTTCTCCTCAAATGCAGAGATTAATGGCAGGGTTTGAGCAGACTTATGATTTAGTTCTGCTGAATGCACCTCCTGTTTTAGGGATGGTAGATGCTCTGCTGGTTGCCTCCTGTTGCCGGGGGGTAGTGTTGGTGGCACGTATTGACTTGGTAACAAAAACCGCGCTGACTGAGACTACGGCTATGTTGAACAAGTTAAATGCGATCGGGATAATCGCGAATGGAGGTATCAGTCTCAAAAAGGGTAAGATACGCCCTGTGAAGTCATAGAAACGTTTCGGTGAACTGAATCGCGGCCGCCTGACAGGGTAACAGCGCCTCTGAAACCTTTATGGGCCAATCCTTGAGCCTATTACTTACTCCTTAATTCTGAAAAAAATGATGGCTTCTTGACAAATTTATTGACAAAGT
The DNA here is from genome assembly GCA_026786085.1 of Microcoleus sp. CAN_BIN18. Taxonomy (GTDB): domain Bacteria; phylum Cyanobacteriota; class Cyanobacteriia; order Cyanobacteriales; family Microcoleaceae; genus Microcoleus. Next base: position 9,433 of record JAJAYT010000572.1, read on the forward strand.
ATTGACTTACTCTGAAAGTGTGTTATAAGATTAGCAGGACTATACTTAAGTAATCCCCTCTATAGGGAGATTTTAATTTATTATGGGTGATTTTACTCTACCAAGAATCATTAGTAAGATTAGCGTCAGGTAATAATAACTTATGCCCCAGTCAACACTCTCCAATTTCAATATCTATTCTTCCGTAGAGCAACAGCATTCCAGTAATTATTTACCTCACTGCATTCTTAAATGGCGACAGGGACTGTTATTTGTCAGTCTCGGAGAACAGAGCAAACAGCCTTATATCTCGGCGTTTGAGACTCAGCAACAGCTAGTAGAATGCTTGAAGCCATCTCCGGTACGGCTGGTTTGCCTCCATTCAAACCTAGGTGAGGCAACGCTAAAGCTCTGGGCAGATGCCTGCGATCAAGCTAACAAACCCGTATTTCTACGGGGGCGGGAGAGTATTCAAAAAACATTTCAAAAGCAAAGCACACTTAGTCCCCAGCTCAAGCAATGGATGGACTCAATTTCCGCCTTTCTTTTGCTGTTACTACTCAGTCCAATTATACTGGCGACAGCTACATTGATCCACCTCTATTCACCAGAGCCGATTTCCCCTAAGCAATGGTACATTGGCACAGGAGGCAAGTTCTTCCGGCTGTTCGAGTTTCGCACGACAGTAGCGAATGACGATTCTCGTGCTACACATTTAATTCGTTGGATGTGCAAGTACAACCTGGATAAGTTACCACAGTTGTTGAATGTGCTACGGGGTGACCTGAGTTTAAAGGATTTATTCTATCCTTTAACTGTATCGGAGGCATTAAGAGTCAGCTTGGAAAGTTAACCGCAGGCTAGTACATTATTGAAAATTGCAGGAGCTCAGATTCATGGAAACAATTCAAATAATGTGGATTTGGTTTTAGGTACACACAGCATCTTCAATTTAAAAAGCTTCTGCACTTTCTGCCAAGTTTATCGAAGCAATTGCAGGCTGCGCCATGCTTCGCTCGCGCACCTACAAAAATCAATATTTTTCAGGGACTCTTGATTCTGTATTGGAAATTACAACCCGCATTCCGTACCTCCTAAACTTAGGGTGCACGCTCTAACTACGCCTACAGATAGCAATCAATGATGAGCGAAAACTCATAGATAGCCAGTGAACACTCCAATAATTGAACTGTAAATAGGTAAGGTAAAAAAATGAAAAAGATTTTAGTGACTGGTGGAGCAGGTTTTATCGGTTCTGCGACAATAGCTGAATTCCAAAAGTATGGTCATGATATTTATGTAATTGATGACTTATCCTTTGGAAATAGAGATTTTTTGACAATTCCTGATGTATGTTTTAATCAGCTAGATATCTTAAACGGACATGGCTTAACAGAAGTTATTCATAAAATCGATCCAGATTGGATTATTCATCTGGCAGCCATACACTTTATTCCCTACTGCAATCAACATCCTTTCAAGTCCAGTAACATTAACACACAAGGGACTATCAACGTATTAAATGCTGCGAAAAGCTTAAAAAATCTAGAAAAGATGTTTTTTGCTTCGACAGCGGCAGTTTATCCAATTTGTGACTATGCTATCCCAGAAACTCAGCAAACTAACCCTCTAGATATTTATGGATTATCTAAACTAGCGGGTGAACATTTAATGAATGAATTTCATCTCCAAACATCTATTCCTACAGTAGTTTGTCGGTTTTTCAATGCGTTTGGCCCGAATGAAACTAATCAACATTTAATCCCTGAAATTCAACAACAAGTTAATTCGGGTCTAAGAACTATTGAGCTGGGTAATCTCGATCCCAAACGAGATTTTATCCACACCTATGATATGGCAAGAGCAATTCTTCTACTACTGAATAAATTTGATGCCGGAATTGATGTGTTTAACTTAGGGAGTGGTCAAGAATATTCTGTGATAGATGTAGTAAAAGAATTTGAGAGTCAACTTGGAGAAGAAATTACTATTAAAGTGGATCAATCCAGAGTGAGGAAAGTAGAACGAATGCATTTACTAGCTGACATCTCTAAACTCAAAGCCTTTATAAACTGGGAGCCAGAAATTAGTCTAAGTAATGGAATTAAAACATTAATTTCATCACTTAAAGCTTAGTGAGATATTTGTCCTAAACATACTTGATTCTTTCTGTTCTATTTATATAACATCCTGTGGCGGATAACAGTTTCGATCAGTAGAGGGATAACAAACTATTAAGGATAATGATATGAGTCAGAAACCAAAGAAACTTTTGCTTCACCTAACAGTTCCGTTATTACCTGTTGATACTGGTGGGAAACGCAAACTTTTAGGAACTCTACGATATTTCAGGGATCGAAAAGATTTTTTTTCGGTAGATGTCGTTTCAAGAAATGATTTTTGTCCGACTATATGGACGGTCGAACAACGCCAGGAAATTCTAAAAACTGCCAACCATATTGCTGAGAAAAATTAATGTCATTTAAACTCCCTACTACTCTTCGCAGTTTACTGAAGGCTACGAAGTTCTGGCAGAATAACTACATATTCCTGCGAGAATTCAAATACTTTCCTAAAGTTGTAATCTTAGCTCTAGTATTTTCATTCCTGGCAGCGACTTTTGAAGGAGTTGGTATTGGGTTTCTGCTTTCATTTTTACAAAGCTTGACCAATCCTGATGCAGCACCGATTAAGACAGGAATTGGCTGGTTTGATATTTGGGTTTTGGGAGTCAATACATCTACTACCAGCCGATTATATCGAATATCGACTTTAATATGGCTGAGTACCTGGACACGCGCATTATTTAACTATTTGGCGCAGACTTATACGGAAAATTGCCAACTTAATTTGATGGATCGGCTCCGCAAACAGATTTTTGAACAACTCCAGGCTGTGAATCTGAGTTACTTTGCGACAACAAAATCAGGAGAATTGATTAATACAATTACCTCGGAAATTGAAAAATTCAAGAACATTTTTAATGGCATTGCTTTCTTGTTCACTAGGGGGCTAACCATCGCTATTTACCTGCTGTCTATGATTTTGATTTCGTGGCAGTTGTCACTCATTTCCATAATGCTCTTCACTCTGATGGCTGTAGGCTTGTCTACGTTGAATAAGCAAATCCGTGAAAGAAGTTTTGAAATATCAATTACTAATGGAAAATTGACCACAACAGCCATAGAATTTATTAGTGGAATTCGGACAATTCAGTCATTTGCTACTCAGGATTGTGAGCGAAAGCGTTACTACAAAGCTAGTGAAGATTTTGTCAGCGCCTCTGTAAGAATTATCCGACGTTGGGCAATGGTAAGGCCCCTTGCGGAGGGGATAGCAACTACAATTTTAATTGGTATAATTCTTGTAGCCTTCACTGGCACTTTAACGAATGGCCCCCTCAAAGTAGCTTCATTACTAACGTTTCTCTTTATCCTGGTACGCTTAGTTCCAATCATCCAGGATGTCAATGGAACCAGAGCAGCTCTTAGTAGTTTGCACGGCTCAGCAGAGAACATCAAAGAGCTTTTGAGAACCGATAATAAAACATATTTTAAAAATGGCACAACTGAATTTTTAGGCTTAAAGCATTCAATTGAGTTTGTCGATGTAGATTTTGGCTACGATACTAATAATTTAGTTATCAAAAACATTACGCTATCAATTGAACGAGGAAAGATGACAGCGCTGGTAGGAGCTTCCGGTGCTGGCAAAACAACTTTGGCTGACCTCATTCCTCGATTCTACGATCCAACACAAGG
>JAJAYT010000573.1 GCA_026786085.1 Microcoleus sp. CAN_BIN18
AATCAATAAAACTCTTGTGGGATGGGCTTCTAGCCCGTCCCGAATATGCAATTTAAATGCGCGATAGCTTAATAACAACTAACTAACAACTAACTAATAACAACTAACTAATAACAACTAACCAATAACAACTAACTAATAACCAATAACAACTAACTAATAACTAATGACTAATAGGCGAATTTATCAAGTAATTTTACTGCTAGCGGGGCTATGGCTGGTTGTGGACTTAGCTTCCCGCCTGGTGGCAGAAATTCTCTGGTTTCAGGAAGTTGGATATCTTCAGGTTTTGTTGTTGAGGCTGAAAACTCAAGGATTGCTGGGGATAATTCCTACTGCGATTTCTGCTGTCTTTTTGATGGGAAATTTAACTTTAGCCCGCCGCCTGCAACATCCTTTTGAGGAAACCCAAGCGCCGATTTCGGAGGCATTATTTACTTCAGTAAATCTCGAAAAAATAGAGAATAATTATCAAATACCCCCAGTCAAATCTCAAATCACTTTTACCTGGATACTATTGGCGGTATTTGGATTAAGTTCGATCGCAATTTTGACGATAATTTACTGCGGGTACTTAGCTGCAAACAGCCTCACCTATTTCGGTACATCTGGGAATTTGCCTGCACTGCCAGTACAGTTTGGCATTGAGTTAATCCAGCAAATGATGGTGCAGCTATTTTCTAACTGGTGGCAGTTGGGCTTACTGCTGGGGACAATATTAGCTTTGGCAATTAAGCCAGAATTTGGGCTGTGGACGATCGCCCTTTTGCTCAGTTTGGCGATCGGGCTGATTGCCAGCAGTCGCTGGATAGAAATTTTACAATATTTTCACGCCGTTAACTTTAACACAACCGACCCTCTTTTTAACCAAAATATTAGCTTTTATGTATTTGTTTTCCCAATTTTAGAATTATTAAGCTTTTGGCTGACAGTTGTATTTTTGTACGGTTTAGTGTCTGGCACTTTAACATATTTGCTGTCGGGAAATAGCCTGAGTCAAGGGAGATTTTTGGGGTTTTCGCGATCGCAACAGCGGCACTTATACGGCTTAGGCGGAGCTTGCATGGTAGCCGTCGCACTCAGCTACTGGCTGGCGCGCTACGCCTTGCTATATTCGCGGGGAGACGTTACCTATGGGGCGAATTACGCTGATGTGACGGTGCGACTGCCTGTCTATGGATTTTTGAGTATCTTGGCTGGGGCGATCGCACTTTTGATGCTGTGGCAGGTTTGGCAATTCACAATTCCCAATCAACTCATCAAAAAGATTATTTTTGCATGGCTAACTTTAAGTCTTTTGGGAGGTTTGCTGCTGCCAAAAATTGTGCAGCAACTAATAGTAAAGCCCAACGAACTAGCGCGAGAACAGCCGTACATCCAGCGCAGCATTGCCTTTACTCAACAAGCCTTTGACCTCAAAAGAATCGAAATCAAAACTTTCGATCCATCCGGGAAACTTACATATCAAGACTTGGAAAAAAATAAACTTACGATTAGCAACATCCGCCTCTGGGACAAGCGACCGCTGCTGCAAACCAACCGACAGTTACAGCAAATCAGACCCTATTATACATTTCCTGATGCCGATATCGATCGCTACACAATCAAAAACGAAACAGCCAAACAGGGAGATGCTGAAAGCCAGCAAGTAATTCTGGCGGCGCGGGAATTAGACTATACAGCAGTTGCGCCGGAAGCTCAAACTTGGGTAAACGAACATTTAGTTTATACTCACGGTTACGGCTTTACCATGTCTCCGGTAAACACTATCGGCGCCGGAGGTTTACCCGATTATTTTGTCAAAGATATTGGAGTTGCAGCCCAGACAGGAGAGACTGCTTTGGATGTCAGAAGCGATCGAATTCGGGCCAGTATCCCGATCGGCTATCCGCGCATTTACTACGGCGCTATCACCGATACAGACGTGATGGCACCCACACAAGTCAAGGAATTCGACTATCCCAGCGGCGAAGAAAATGTTTACAACAATTACAGCGGCAGAGGCGGAATTGCGATCGGTTCTCTGTGGCGGCGGTGGCTGTTTGCTAATTATATCAAAAATTGGCAAATGGCGCTGACTCGCAATTTTACGCCAGAAACTAAATTATTGTACCGCCGAAATATTAACAAAAGAGTTCGGGCGATCGCTCCTTTTTTGCGCTACGATTCTGACCCGTATTTGGTAGTAGCAAACGCCAATCTTACTAAAGATGATATAGAAAAAAACAACGATAAAAATGGTAATAAAAATCAGCCATCTTCCTCAAATACTAATAATAACGATCCTCCTAACTATCTTTACTGGATTATCGATGCCTATACAGCGAGCGATCGCTACCCGTATTCAGATCCGGGTCAAAATGAATTTAACTACATCCGCAACTCAGTAAAAGTAGTCATTGACGCTTACCACGGATCGGTTGACTTCTATGTTGCCAATCCCTCAGACCCGATTATCAAAAGTTGGATTCGGATCTTTCCCGGACTCTTCAAACCCCTTGACAAAATGCCTCCGGCTATCCGCAAACATATTAGGTATCCAATAGATTTGTTGAACGTTCAATCAGAACGCTTGCTAACTTATCACATGGAAGACCCGCAGGTATTTTACAATCGGGAGGATTTGTGGCGAGTTCCCAATGAAATTTACGGTAGCGAACAGCAGGCGGTAGCACCGTACTATTTGATTACAAAACTGCCGACGGAAACTTCCGAAGAGTTTATTTTGTTGCTGCCGTTTACACCAGTAGGTCGCAACAATTTAATTGCTTGGATTGCAGGGCGATCGGACGACGATGATTACGGCAAATTGCTGTTGTACCAGTTTCCCAAACAGCGATTAGTTTACGGCCCGGAACAAATAGAAGCTTTAATCAATCAAGACCCGGTTATTTCTGAACAAATATCTCTCTGGAATCGTCAGGGTTCAAAAGCAATTCAAGGAAATTTATTAGTCATTCCAATCGAACAATCTTTGCTGTATGTAGAACCTCTTTATTTAGAGGCAGAACGCAATAGTTTGCCAACTTTAGTCAGAGTTATTGTTGCCTACGAAAACCGCATCGTCATGGCCGAAACTCTTGATGCCGCACTCAAGCAACTTTTTCCCGCAAAACCTACCAATAAACCTGCGATTATTAAACCCGTAGAAGGCACAGCCCCAGCTTTGAATTGACAGGGAGTTATATAAGTATATCAATCGAAAAATATGTATGTCATTGCGAGGAACGAAGCAATCGCAAGGTTTATGATAGCTTTAGATCATTTGCATTTACCTGCTTAAATATGATCTGTCCGAAGAGAGGAACGAAGCAATCGCCAAGACTAAGATTGCTTCGTTCCTCGCAATGACAATTCTGAACAGTATTATCTGCCCGAAGTGAACGAAAGCTATTTTCGCCGACTTGCTCTATAATAAAAACATTGTCACCCCAAAACCTCACCAATGTTTGACAAAATCTGGCAATTCCTCAAACAATTATTTCAGCGAATCTTCCGAACAAATCGTCCGATTTCAACGCCTCAGCAGCCTCCAACTCTGACGGATGCGGAATTTGAGGCGAAGTTGATGGAACTCCTGGAAGGGGTAAATGCCGGCTGGGGGAGTGGCGATGTTACGGAATTTTTAATCGCAAAACGCCTCAGAGATACTGAATTGGCTGACTGGTTGCGACGGTTTGGGGAAAGATTGTTAGCAATTGATGAAGAAACAACTGAGGAGGGCGGGCACGGAGACATCGCCTCTACGGATTCGGTGTCATCGCTTCAGGAATTGGCGCGCAGGCTGGAGTTGTTGAGGGGAATTTGTGGCGGGGAATTGGGAGAGGTGGCGGGGAATGTTGGTAGGGAGATATTGGTTAAGTTTCCGATATCTCCGGTTGCGGAGGGTGAGGGAAAAGGGGAGGTTGATGGGGAGGCTGAGGTTTGGAAAAAACGAGGAGATGAGCAATTTGAACTAGGTAATTTTGAAGAGGCGATCGTATCCTACGACAAAGCTTTAGAAATCAAACCAGATAAACACGAAGCCTGGAACAATCGGGGCTGTGCATTGGATGATTTAGGAAGGTTTGAAGAGGCGATCGCATCCTTCGACAAAGCTTTAGAATTAAAACCAGATTTTTACCAAGCCTGGATTAATCGGGGCGCTATTCTTTGCGACCATTTAAACAAATATCAAGAGGCGATCGCATCTTTCGACAAAGCTTTAGAAATTAAACCAGATTTTGACAAAGCCTGGTTCAATCGGGGTATTGCACTGGATAATTTAGGAACGTTTGAATAGTCTATCGCATCCTACGACAAAGCTTTAGAATTGAAAACAGATATACACGAAGCCTGGTACAATCGGGGCAGTGTACTAGATAATTTAGGAAAGTTTGAAGAGGCGATCGC
>JAJAYT010000574.1 GCA_026786085.1 Microcoleus sp. CAN_BIN18
GGGGTTAAATCGGCTCTGGCGACTCTCTGGTATGTCAGCGACGAGGGCAGTTTGGGATTGATGGCGGAGTTTTACGGCCAGTTGAAAACTGCTCCGATTAAAACAGAAGCGCTGCGGCAATCGCAATTAGCGATGTTGCGCCAAGAGGTGCGCATTGAAGGGGGGATGTTGCGGACTTCTGTTGGTAATGTGCCGCTACCTGCGGAGTTGGCAAACACGGCTACTCCGAATTTTTCTCATCCTTATTATTGGTCGGCTTTTAGAATGATTGGTAATCCTTGGTGAGCGGATTTGTTTGAGTTAAGCGATTGTTTGACTGTGCGGGCGATCGACTGTTTGACTGTGCGGGCGATTATTTGCACATTGTGAAAGAGGAAGTATGAAGGGAGGGGCACTGAATAATTGCCGAGTTTGTAGTGTCTCTTCCATTTTAAGTGAATCAGTGCTGCCATCAGGAAGGCAATTCGCTATTGCCATTACTTCGCTTCACGAACCCCACACGGGAAACAGACTCGCTTTTATCTATCATATTGCGTTAGCACCTCAGCCAATTTATAAACTTCCATCTGAGTCATAAAGTCAATCAGGTCAAGACAACGCAATTTTAGGTTTGGGTCTTTTTGACTATACAATTGCAGCAGTAATTGACTAACTTCGTCTGCTTTAATACTTCCACGCTCGCGAACATCAGCATCATCAGACCTCAAGCCTTCGAGAAAGCGATCGCACACTCGATAAGTAACCTCATTTGGAAGTTTAGCTGTTGTCTTTTCCAAGGCATGAATTAAGTTGTAGTCGTCATTATAAAATGCTCGACTATCAACAAATGCCTCCACTAAACTGATGTAATCACCCAGTTCATCTCCCTCAAAATGCAAGAAGCACCTAGCTGCTTGAGAACGCACTTGTTCACTCGCATCTTGGAAAAGTCTAATTAATGTATCTTCACAAAATTTACGAAAGTGTGCTATACGAAAGTTAGTAACAAATATCTCAGCAGCAGCGATGCGATGAGTTTCTGTACCAGACAGGCAAAGTTCTGCCAGCCAACGTGCCTCTTCGATATTTAGAGATGCTACACAGGCTTGTCTAGTCCCAATCTTTACTACTTCCGGTAACTCACACATAATCATCCGTTCAACAATCGATGCCAGCACTTCAAAATGCGTTTGTAAAGCGTAGAACAAGAAATACTCAACAGTCTGAGTTCCTAGAAGTGCATCTTCGGTATCACAAAGTCGCTGAAACAAGCTGACAGCTAAGTCTCGGTCATAATTCAACATTGCTGTTAGTGCTTCAACAGCACACGATCTAACAGCAATGGAAGAGTCTTGAACTATCTTTTGGAGATGTTCCCGAAAGTAAGATGCGCGATTTTTGTATGCCAAAATTAGTTGGGCGATGGCACTTACAGCGCTACCTCGCGTGGAATTAATTCCAACATTTAAAATATCACCATCATAGTAAACCTGTCCGTTGGAAGTCTCTTGTTCTGGGTTAGAGTCGTTTAAGGCATACCAAGTTACAATATCAAAAGCTTCTTCAGACCAAGCTAAATCAGGTAATTTCCCCATCAGCCAACTAATACAACGACCACAAGGATAATTGGGTAATTGGTGGCAACGCTGACATACCATAAAAGCAGTTTCAACATCTAGCTCAACTTCTGCAAGACCGCGTAAAACTGCATCAAAGTAAAATGAATTCGCGTTATCTGGAAACTGGCATATTAGTTTAGCAAAGCGTACAGGCTCCTGTTTTACTTGGCTTTCTAAAAGTCTAGATAACTCATTAGCTTCACCTATTATTTGCCCAGTCCGCTGAAATCCACTTCTAACATCATTATAATCATAACGAGCAATAGCCTTTAACCATTGCTCATCAGTCATCTTTTCTGCTGCCTTTTTAGGTATTGGAGAACCAACCAACCAAGCTTTGCTTGACTTTGGGGGTTCGATTATGCCTAGAGGTTTCAGCAACTCTATGTTTGTGAACTTGCGCTTCCATTCTTGTAGCCGATGATTAATTGCGTCTGTGCGTCGAGAGGCAGCGATAGCATCTAATAAAACTAGCTGTGGATAACCTCTAAATTTACGACCTATATAATTTTTTTCATAATCAGTGTAGTAATCAAAAATAATTGCTTGAAGTTGTAACAACTTTTCTTCAGTGCAATGTGGAGTAGTTGCTTCTATTAGCAATCTGGTTGCCCAATAAGGAGCCGCATTAATATTTCCACTACCCGCAGAGTATCCTGTTCGGAGTCGTGCTGTTTGTTCGCAGAGGTAATCAATGGCTTCATCGGCAAATTTTTCTCCGTTCGCGGTATAGGCACGAATCAACAAAAACTGGATTGTTTCAAAATTGGAATTACGAAGATGCTGCTCTGCGAGGATCGAAAAGTCTTCAGGATGGTTCGCAGCCAAATTCGATATTGCCTGTTCCATCCCACTTAATAAGGTATTATGAATGTGATAGCCTTTACCATAAGGTCGGTAATCCCAAACTGAATCAAGCCAAGGTGGATTATTTTCCTGCTGAGACGTTACCTCCATTACCCGAAGCATGAAAGGCAGTAGGTGTTCAATAAAAGATTTGGGAGCATTACGAGCGCTTACTATTAAAATTTCTTCGGAAAAATTGCTGTAAGGTAGAGCGCTAGAGCTTCGATCAAACAAATTGGGTTGTCCAGCAGCAATACTTAAATCTAAATACCGATTGAAATAGCAACCAATAGCTTCACAAGCCCATTCTGGACGATGTTTCGGTAAAGAATCTATTCTCATCCAGAAGTCACGAGTAAAATCGATTATTTCTCGTGGTTCGTGCAGAATCCCTTCACGAATCAGTCGCAGGAAAAAATTAAAAAAACGACGATCAGAAGCAAGTTCTGCCCCTTGTATAAGGTGCTTTAGCCGATTATGCCATGCTTCTGATACACCAATAAAAGGCTCTGCTAACTCAGCCACCCGCTTTGGTATCTGCCTCTTCATAATAGATAGTAGCGTTATCGTTTGCTCGATACGCTCGTCGTTCTCATTACTGAGCCATTTTTCTATTAATCCTAGAGAGTCCAGTAGTTGAAACCAACGAACAGAGCTACGCAAAGTTCGCCAGACTTGTTGTGTGATGGGATCGGCTTCCTCACCCATCAAGGGGGCTATAATTTCCCACTCCTCTTGTGTAGGGTCATCTAGCGCTGCAAGGAGGGCAAATACTACCTTTTTTATGTGAAAACGAATGTTAGAGCTAGTGAGTAAAGCTTGGAGGTCGGCAAGATAGCGATCGCGCTCTGCATCCCGCTCGTAAACTAAGATTTGGCGAACTTGAGCGCGGCGAAACAGATGTTGCTGTTCTCTATTTCCCAAAAACTGCAATAATTCCTCATCCTCACCTGCAAAACGACGGGCAAAAGCATAGTCAAAAAAACCTTCATGAAAAAATGAATACTGCCCCCCCTCTAGAATCAATACGTGTTCGGATGCCAGCCATTCAGCAGTCTTTCCATATTTATCCACACGAGCTTTGGGAGCAGACAACCTCTGATGTTTACTCATGTAATCACAGAGAGTGTATATTACATCCGTCCAATGCTCAGAAGCACCAAACCGACCGGGGATAACATTCTTTTTCTCGTCCCAGAACGTATCGTATAGCTCTTTAGCTGTCCTAAAGTTGAGAACATTAGCTTTTGAAACTTCTGCAACTTGTGCTAGCAATCTCAAGTGCAAAGGAATAGATAACAATTCTAGTTGCTTATTGTTCAGTAAGCTGCTATCTAATCCCAGTTCTGCAACCATCTCTCGCACTTTTTCGTGAGACAGGCGGCTAATGATCACTGTCTCGGCAATGCCATTCTCACCTGTTAAACGCTTAAGTCTGTAGTCATAATCTAGGTCAAACTTGCGACAGGCTAGCAGTAGACGCATTTGTGGATAAGCTTTAACCTGGTCGATGATTAGATCGATACATTCAAAAAACTGAGGATTGCGACCAGAAGCTGTACTGACAGCATCAAGCTGATCGATAATCAGGACACAATCACGCCCTTGTGCAATATTTGCTAGAACATGAGCAGGAGAACCGGGTAAATTTTCTAGCTGTTTTCCGATTTGATCGGGTGAGTCTGTTAGGTAACCATCTACCCGAAAAGCTATTAACGGGATACGCTCTTTACGAAGCGCTTCCACAGCTTGAAGAATGACGCCGCTTTTACCAACTCCAGCTTCACCTGCAACTAATACACCACGTTTATGATCTGACGAGGTGAGCTTATTAACAATAATGTCTACTTCATCTCTAGGAATTACTTTGCCGGCGATCGCTTCTTTATGTAAACGAGAAAGGTAGCGATCGTTCACTTTATCGACAGCAGCCAAAACGTGAGGGTCTTTGCCCCACTCACGACGGCGAAAGGGTTCTTTCAAGTTCTCTAAATGATGCCAAATATCATGTGCGGTTAACTCATGATGCACCTTATCTAGTGCGTATTGAGCCAGCACGTCGGCAACAGTGGCTGAATCACCCTCTACCAAAGCTGCTAAGAGACTTTCTACGGTGGTGCGTAGAGTATCTTCATCAACGGTTTTGACCTTAATTCGCTTGAGTGTATTGTATGCTTCTATTTCATCGCAGTTATTCCAGCGACGGCAAAGCTCCTGAAAATTCTTAAGCTGTTCACTAATATTCGATGTACCTGCATTCAGGAATTCTTGCTTAAACTCCTGCCAAGATGCCGCTCTTCTTGCTCTATCAGCCAATTCATCTAACTGAAATGCAGCATGACTAGAAATAAAAACGCAGTAGGCTTTAGGTTCGCTAAGTTTGCTCCTGAAATGAGACAAAATATCTTTACTTTCAAGCTCAGCTATTGTCCAACGTCCACTAGCACCATGCTGCCGTTTAACTTGGTGGTATTCGCAGATATCTCTTTTTTTTAACCAGAATTCAACTCCTTTTCCCTCTTCTCCAGGTGGTTCTAGGCGTATGGAGTCAGCGTTCTCATATATAACTTCGATCATGCAGAACACTGTCCACCGACCTTCATAGCGGTTACCAAATTTATCAGTTGCGCCACCAGATAAGGGCATATCCTATTCTCTAAACTCTATCGGATTAGATTTCATTGCTGCGATTGAGCTACTAATTTTAAGTGTACTGGATCAACCTGAAATCTGCTGTAAGTTTGAGAAAAGCCCGATCGCCCAAAACATCTTCTAACATCATCAATCCGCTTCTAATCCGCCTAAAAAATGCCCGCCCCGATCGCACGCTTAACGTCCTCCCAGCAACAGCGGATGCACCTTCATACCGCCCCATAACCCAGGAAGCCGAGGGGGAGTACGTTTGAGGTTTTTGTTCGCGTAGATGGTGCGATCGCCTCCTCAAACGTAATCCCTAACATCGCCTCAATCTCCCGGCGGCAAATTCTCCAGCCAAACCTCTAAATCTGCGATCGACTGAAAATCTAACAATTCCTCTGCTAAAGTTTCAATTTGCTCGATCGATAAATCAGCAATTTTATTGGTGATAGATTCCGGTAATGTTCCAACTCGCCGATTTAACAGACGTAAAATTATCGCTCGTTCCCCTTGCACAATGCCTTGCACAATGCCTTGCACAACGACTTGTTCAATACCTTGCTCAATGCCTTCTTGCTTAGCTTCCCGATAAAACCGAGTTTCCTCAAGCGTAATCCCTAACATCGCCTCTGCCTCCCTTCGGTTCAAATTTGTAAACTTGTAAACTAATATTGTCGTCAGCATCTCTATTATGGCGCGACTCGCCGATTCCGATTCCTCGCGCTGCGATCGCGCCAGCAACAATCGCGCCGCTTCAGGCGTACTCGCTTCGTCGATAGTCGTCAACGCCATCAGCGCCACTCCCAGCGGCAACTGTTCGATCGCACCCAGCTCATCCAAATATACCCGATGCACCTGATTGCTGTTCAAAAGCGATCGATACGGATGCGTTTCTGATTGTTCAGTCGATCGTGTAGGATAAATTACCACAGCTTGCCAATCTGTAAATCGCTGACGGTTGCGATAAAAATACAAAAACGACTCACCAAACAATCTTTCATACAACAATTCATCCCGCTGAAACTGCACCTCACAGAAATATACAACTCCAGGCTCAGCATCCGGCGGCAAAAACACCCCATCAATTTCAAACTTCGGTTCCTTCACAGCAACCGAGTCAAATCGATACTGTTCCGCATTCAATGGTGACTCTTCCAATAGCTGAAACAGCAGCGTCGGAGCTTCTTGAAAGAACTTGTAAAAGATTGAATCTCGACGCATTAAGTCAACATCTCCTCTAGCCTATGCAACTCATCCAACCGTCGCAAAAACAGCAACTCGGTAATCTGCTCAATTAATTCTAAAGGATTTGAGATAGCCCCAGACCAAAAAGTATCCCATATTTTGTTAACTGGCGATCGAACTTCCCCCGTCAGAATTCCGTGTTTCCTTACTTTCAACTCGTCGAACCTCAAGCCGTCAGCCAGAATCAACAAGCGTGACTTGACGGGATGACACTCGTCTGGTGGGTCAATAGTAGCTTGTTTGATGCGTCCGGGCGATCGCCCGCGGGCACCTCAACAACCGCCAAAAACTCAGAATTGCTACAAAAATTCAAAATCCCAAACCCAAAACTCCCGAAGCCCAGTACGATCAAGATAGTTAGCAAAAATAAGTAAAAACCTTACGAGGGTAAATTATATGGATCTGGTCGTACTCCAGAACTGGCTGGACAACATCTCCTTCGCCATCTTGTTCTCAACAATGCTCATTTACTGGGTTGGCGCAGCATTCCCCGGCATTCCCTACCTATCAGCCCTAGGCAGCGCAGGAATGGCCGTCGCCAACCTCTCCATCGCCGCCTTACTCGGTTCTCGGTGGATAGAAGCCGGCTACTTCCCACTCAGCAACCTCTACGAATCCCTATTTTTCCTAGTTTGGGGCATCACCGCCATCCACCTAGTCGCGGAAAACATGAGCCGTTCCCGCCTAGTAGGAGTAGCCACATCCCCCGTAGCAATGGCAATTTCCGCCTTTGCAGCCCTGACTCTGCCCGCAACCATGCAATCGGCAGAGCCCCTAGTACCCGCCCTCAAGTCAAACTGGCTGATGATGCACGTTAGCGTCATGATGCTCAGTTACTCGACTTTAATGGTAGGAGCACTACTGGCGATCGCATTTTTAATCGTCACCCGCGGCCAAAAAATCGAACTCACAGGTAGTTCATTCGGCACCAACGGCAACCGCAACGACAACTACCGCATCCAACGCGCTCAAAACTCCGAAGCTCAAGTTGCCGAAACCGGCACCAACAGCGCATTAGCATTCAGCGAACCATCTTTCAACCCCAACAATAACGGTTCAGGCACCACCGCAGTGCTTGAATTAGCAACCGTTCAAACCGCATCAACCGCCCCAACTCAAACCGCAGAACTTCTCTCGCCCCAGCGATTAAATCTAGCATCCACTCTTGATAACATCAGCTATCGCATCATCGGTTTAGGATTCCCCTTACTGACTATTGGCATTATTGCCGGCGCAGTTTGGGCCAACGAAGCTTGGGGATCGTACTGGAGTTGGGACCCGAAAGAAACTTGGGCGCTGATTACTTGGTTAGTTTTTGCAGCCTACCTCCACGCCCGCATCACACGCGGCTGGCAGGGAAGAAGCCCAGCAATTTTAGCCGCCACAGGTTTTGTGGTAGTTTGGATTTGCTATCTAGGCGTTAATCTGTTAGGCAAAGGTTTACATTCCTACGGTTGGTTTTTCTAATTGTTGAGCCACCAATCAGCCACAGAATAACAGCACAAATCTAAGGATATGGATTAATATCATCTCCGGTTGTAGAGTGGGCAACGCCCAATACAAGTGTCAACTCAAGCCTAAAATCCTTTGTATCTCTCGTTTACAGCCTAGTCTCGATCCCCCTCGCATCCCCCTTAAAAAGGGGGACGAAAGAGAATACTCCTGTCCCCCCTACAACCAGGGGGGCTAGGGGGAGCGAGAGCCTAATAGTAAAACAGCGAATCGATACTACATTTGACGTTAAGTTGACACCAATCCAATGCCTAACTTACTCAACTACCGAGACTGTAAAACTTTCTTCCCTCTTCCCTCTTCCCTCTTCCCTCTTCCCTCTTCCCTCTTCCCTCTTCCCTCTTCCTTCTTCCTTCTTACTTCTTAATTATTACTTCTTACATATTACTTCAATAAAATTAAAAATGATATTTAAGAATCCCAACAAATTATCAAA
>JAJAYT010000575.1 GCA_026786085.1 Microcoleus sp. CAN_BIN18
ACTTTGGCTGACGGTGTGCCCGTTAATTTTGGGCGGGGTGGATGCGCCAACTCCGGTTGAGGGAAAGGGTTTTTTGGCGGATTTGGCCCCGAAATTGGAACTTTTGGCGGTTAAACAGGTGGATCAAGAGGTGTTTTTGCATTATAAGGTCGATCGGGCTAAAGAAACCGGGTTTTTTCCTGAATCTGGTGGCTGCGATGAAGGATTTTCGCAAAAACCCGGTTTCTGACTACTCGCACTCAGGCCAAAGAAACCGGGTTTTTTCCAGAATCTGGCGACTGCGATGAAGGATTTTCGCAAAAACCCGGTTTCTGACTACTCGCGATTCCCAGCGATCGAATAATTGTATTAACTTAAATAAAGTTCGATCGCTCTACGCTCAAATCTCCCTATGCTGAAACAGCCAAAGACTCAACAATATTCTGTAGCCTGGATTAGCAAAATAGGCGAAATCCCCCAATCCTCCTGGGATGCCTTGGCGATGCCCCTAAAAACGCCTTTTATGGAATGGGATTGGCTAAACAATCTCGAAACTTCCGGTAGCGCGACAGGTAAAAACGGTTGGCTACCACATCACTTGACAGTCTGGCGAGACAAACAGTTGATTGCTTGTGCACCGCTTTATGTCAAAAGTCACAGTTACGGCGAATTTGTATTCGATAATCAATGGGCTGATTTAGCTCAACGTTTGGGTGTTCAATACTATCCGAAGTTGATGGGAATGACTCCGTTTACTCCCACTGAAGGCTATCGATTTTTGATTGCGCCGGGGGAAGATGAAGATGAGTTAACTGGCATAATGGTAAGTGCGATCGACCATTTTTGCGATCGGCATAATATCTCTGGTTGCAATTTCCTGTATGTCGATCCGGTATGGCGCGATCGCATGGAACGGCACGGTTTTAGCACTTGGCTGCACCACAGTTATATTTGGCAAAATCAAAGCTATCAAAATTTTGACAACTATCTAGGCGCATTTAATGCCAACCAGCGCCGCAATATCAAGCGCGAACGCAAGGCTGTTGAAACAGCAGGTTTGTTGGTAAAAACTTTGACTGGTGATGAAATTCCTCAAGCCATGTTTGGGCAAATGTATGCTTTTTATGAGAATACTTGCGACAAATTTGGCTGGTGGGGTAGCAAGTATCTGACTAAGCGATTTTTTGAACAGTTGCATGACAATTATCGCGATCGAGTTTTGTTTGTCGCCGCCTACGATAAGGAAGACGAGAGACAGCCGATGGGAATGTCTTTTTGTCTGTATAAGGGCGATCGAATGTACGGACGTTATTGGGGCAGTTTGCAGGAAATTGACTGCTTACACTTCGATGCTTGTTACTATACACCGATCGAATGGGCGATCGATCGGGGCATCCAAACTTTCGATCCCGGTGCGGGCGGGCGGCACAAAAAACGGCGCGGCTTTCCAGCTACGCCAAATTATAGTTTGCACCGATTTTATAACAACCGTCTGGCGCAAATTCTCAAGTCTTACATTGGTCAAATTAATGAAAGAGAACAGGCAGAAATTGATGCAGTTAATGAGGATTTACCTTTTACTCAGTTACCCCCTTTGTCACTAGGTGATTGAAACCGCGTCTATACAGAAGAATCGGCGGTTGAAACCGCCGTCTAATCTTGAGTCCGCGGAGGCGGACATTGTTTGTGTAGACGCGGTTTCAACCGCCGTCTGATCCGTCCCATCTTCAGTCCGCGGAGGCGGACATTGTTTGTGTAGACGCGGTTTCAACCGTACGTCCTATCTTATCTAATTCAAGAATACTCTCCCGTCTTCTTGAACTTCCATCGATTTTGTATCAGCGCCCAAGTCAGTTGTTGCGCCGAAACTAACTTGCAACATTCCAGGCGTCGCGGTTGCTTGCGGGCGCACCAACAGCAAGCCGCCGTCTGGACGCTGATAAGTGAGGGTAATTGGTACTTTGATGTTTTTAAGCAAAATTTCCGATTGTTCGCCCAGAGTTCGCGGTGGAGTAACGCCAATCACTTGATAATTGATGACGGCATTGGTGGTATTCACGAGTTTAATTACTACCATGCCCTCCATAGGCGTAACTCGCCCACTTGGCATGGGGAAGCGGGCAGGAGGGGCATCGCTGCCCGGAGTCATGGCGGGACTCGGTTCGCTGACGGGCTTTCCAGCGGGAGTGGCTGCGGGTTGGGAAACGGGTTTTCCTGGTTGGGGCGGCGGGCCTCCGGCTTGTCCAAGTGTTGCGAGACTGACGAGTAAGCCCCCGCAGGTGGCTGCTAGCAAGCTGATTTTTTTGAACGGTAGATTGTGGCGAAACATAAATAACTCCTCACGAGTTCGATCGAGATTTTCTAACAAAGTTTATGTTAATCTATGCCCGAATTGAATTTTAATAGTTGGGTTTGGGGCAGAGGTAGGAAGAATCAGGGTTTGAGGGGTAGATTTTTTTTATTAACCGCAGAGGGCGCAGAGGGCGCAGAGGAAGAGGGAGGAGAGGAAGTTTTAGGGGCGTGATGTTTCTGATTTGTGGTGTGTGAGGATGACGGTAATGGCGGTACCTTCAGAGAGTTGGCTGTCTATATGGATTTGGCCGTGGTGATTTTCGATAATGGCTTTGGCGATGGCTAATCCTAAACCGGAACCGGCGGCGCTGCGGTGGGTGCGGGCGGGATCGACGCGGTAGAATCGATCGAATATATGCGGTAATGCTTCTGGCGAAATGCCGATGCCGGTGTCTGTTATTTTTACTTGTAGTGGTGGATTTAGCATCGGCGATGTTCTTTTGCTTTTAGCTGCAAGCTGCAATTCTACTTGAATTTTGCCGCCAGACGGCGTGTACTGCACGGCGTTGCTAACGAGATTGGTAAAAAGTCGAGCTAGTTGATCCCAGTCGCCTAAGACTGTAAAGTTGTCTTCAGTGTTAGGTCGATCGACTATTTCCAAAGCAAGAGACAGATTTTGGCTAGTGGCGATCGCCAGTTGTTCTTCAATTACTTCAATCAACAAAGCATCGAGAGGCACATCAACCCACTGCTGCTGCACGATTCCACTATCTTGTCTGGCCAAAAACAGCAAATCGTCAACCAACCGTCCCAAACGGCGCGTCAGACGTTCGATAACCTGTAGCTGTTGGTGTTGCTGCGGTTCGATGTCCGGTTCCGCCAAAGCTACTTGCACGTTAAGTTGAATAGTGGCGATCGGATTTCTGAGTTCGTGGGAAGCATCAGCGGTAAACTGTTTAAGACGACTGTAGGATTCTCGAACAGGTGCGATCGCCAATCCCGACAGCAGCCAGCCAATAGCCGCCACGCAAATTAGGGTTAAACTCGCACCCAAAATCAAATCGAGAATTAATTGGTGAATCGGTTTTGTCACTTCAAACCAAGGATGGCTAACTCGCAAATATCCCAAAACTTGGCGGCCGATTTCTACTCGCTGCGTCACCTGTCTCAGAGAATAGTTTTGATCGGACTGCAACTTATTGTTAATTACCCAAACTGTTTCGCCGGTGCGGTTAGCGTTAATCGGAATATTCAGCGGTTCCGACAAAGTAGACCACAGCAATTCCCCCGTAGGACTGAACCATTCTAAATCGATGTGGTCATCTTCTACAGCATCGCTGCTGTCTCGAAAACTGGCTTGAATATTCACTTGAGACTTAGTTTGAGCAGTCCCAAAAATTAGCGGTTCGATAACAAGTGTGCGTTCTACTACTTCCACAACATGATTTAGAGTATCGTCAATGCGATCGATCAAAGTATTGCGGACGTAGAAATAGAAACCAGTCGCGAATACAAGTAACAAAACGGCAGTAACAGCAGTGTACCAAATAGCAAGGCGGCGGCGAGTAGCTTGAAACATGGGGAATTTGGTAATTGGTAATTGGTAATTGGTAATTGGTAATATTGTGTGCTGTCAGTTAACCGCAATCAAAACGGTTCGTAGTGAGGACTTTAGTCCTTGTAATAGATGCGGACTAAAGTCCGAACGATCGAACCAATTTTCAAAACGGTTCGTAGTGAGGACTTTAGTCCT
>JAJAYT010000576.1 GCA_026786085.1 Microcoleus sp. CAN_BIN18
AAGTTATTTAATTCTCATTCCTTATGACTTACGCAGAAATACCAAACAAAACCAAATAAACCGCGTTTTTTTCCATTTCTGCGTGGTGTAACGCGTCTTCTCAATTAGGCGGGGCGGATTTATTTATTTCTTGAGTTAGATTCAAATATTTTTCGTAAAACCCGCCCCTACAGCATCACAAACTATGCACAACAGAAGCTACCGGGCACGAGATCACTTATTAGCCAATTCTGGACAGTAGTAATTTGAGGCAAGGGTGACACTAATATCGGCATCGGCGAGAAAACTTTCTTTAGCAATGGGATTTTCTATGCTAGCAGCTTGCCCGATCGCCCTTAATTTAACTTCCGGCAGAGAAACTCCCGCTTTGGCTTCCGCACACATTCTTTTAGCTGCGGCAATTTTTTGACCTGGGCTACTTTGAATGCTTTGCAGTAAATTGTTCGTTGCGTCTGGAGAGTAGCTTTTTGCTAAGCGTTTGTAGTCTTCAATAAATTTCCCATCGTTTCCTGTAAGTTTAATTGATTCTTGAGGCGAACACAACTGGTTTAAGTTAATTACTTCTCCCGCCGAGTTGACCAAAAAACATCCTTCGCGTTCTTGGGCGATCGCACTTTTATTGTTGCTGGCTATGAGTTGAATGAACATGACAGCTATGGTAGCAGTTAAACGTAAGCGATTTAGCATGATACTGAACTCCTTTTTGTTTTTTTTAACTGTGTATCGACGCGGAGTAAATTAAGTAAGCATTTCGTTGTCAACGGATGACTTGACTAACAGTAAGCATCCGCCTTGGGTGATTGACGAATGACTGGAACCAGGAAGCGATCGAATATAATCACCCTGATGACAAACTTCTCCTTCCACAACTAAATCTCCTTCTAACATGAATATTTCTTCTACTCCGCCGTGTCGGTGTAGGGGAAATTCAATTCCAGGTTCCAGGCGGAGCAAGCAGGTAATTTCGCGCTTTTTTTTGTCAGTAAATATTCTACCAATCGAGATACCACTAACTCCGAAAGATTTCCATTTGACATCGTGCGATCGGCGGATAAACTGCGGCGACTTAGTATTGGGAGATGGCTCAGAAACTGGTTCTGAATTAACTTCCTCGGCGGGAGTTTGGGAAAGTTCGGCAATCCGCTGGAAGAGGCGGTTTTTGAGATCTGGTGCGACTGGAACAGGAGGAATTATGTAGGCGATCGCAGCAATTGCAGCTTGAAAAACATCTAATTCACTTTGAAGTTCTGGAGACTGTTTCAATTTATTTTCAAGTTCGCGAGTTTCTGACTCGTCGATGGTATCGAGAGCCTGAATAGCTGCAAGGATATTAAATTCCTCATCTGGCATCATTTCCATCAGTTTTTTGGGATTAATTTTAATCCACGTAGATCGATTTTAGAATTGAGATTTTAGATTTTAGATTGGTCTGCTGTCATCGGACTAAAGATAGAAGATAAGAATCGCAAAAAACTTAAAGTCTGTTTTTATGCAATCTAAAGTATTTCACTCAAAGCTTGGCGCAATTTAGAAATACCCAACCTGATTCGGGTTTTGATCGTGCCTGTTGGAATGCCAGTTTTGGTCGCGATTGCAGCACAAGTCAATCCTTGATAGTAGGCTAGTTCGATCGCCTGTCGCTGTTCTACTGGCAGTTTTTCGAGGGCTGTTTTGACTTGTTCGCTACGTTCTTTGAACATAGCATCTTCCATCGGTTCTGCAAGGTCGGAAGTGGATATTTTAGCATCTTCCATACAAGCTTGAGCAGCCCGGGATGTTCGCTGCAAAACTCGGAGTCGATCGATCGCCCGACTGCGGGTAAGCATAAACAACCAGGTGTCTACTCGGCTACGAGAAATATCGTAACTTGCTGTTTTTTGCCAAATTTGGGAAAAAACATCGAGTACCACTTCTTCAGACTCCTCTACCGAACCCAGAATTTTGTAAGCTAGAGCGTAACTTGCACGACCATAGCGATCGTATAGTTTAGCTAATGCTGTTTCGTCTTTCTGAGCAATTTGCACTAATAGCAGCGATTCATCGCCTAACTTCTGGCCTGTCATCTCAGTGTACCGAAAAAAATTTGTTTTGACTGCACAGATCCAAAATTAAAGATTCAGCGTATACAACTACAGAACCCAAACATAATTGTAAGTTTGAAGTTGAACATACAAGCTGGAGTATGTCTTTTGGGCTAATTTTGCTGTGACTGGAATTATAAAGATTTCAGATCATCTTGAAGTCTACCACCTAAGTCTATCGATTTTACATAACTTAATTTTTTGGCAGAGATCCAAAATCATAAAACCTTCGTATACCAATCAGAGAGAGAAGATTCAGTGACAGCAAAAAAGACCAATCGGTTTCAAGCTATCAATTTGACCTTATATCGTCTCCAGTCGATCGACCACAATCAAATTGGTTTGTAATGAGGACTTTAGTCCGCAAATTTTTCCAGGACTAAAGTCCGAACGATCAAACCTTGATTGCTGGTAATGTGATTTGACATTTTTGTAAAAATATCATAGCAATAGAGGTGCTAACTATGAAACTTACCAAAAAACTTCGGCGAACCATACTCGCGGTTGAATTAGCTCTAATTGCCGTCCTAACTCCAGGGATAATTGCAGCATCTGACCACGATGACGGCGAAGTAGATATCAAAGGTCGAACTGTCAATTTAACTGACTTGTACGTATATCGCGAAAAAGACCAAAACTCCGGTGCTGCGGACGGGGATTTAGTATTTACCATGAATTCAAATCCCAGGTCAGTAGCCCGATATCAATATTATTTCAGCACTACAGCCCTCTACCAATTTCATATTACTCAAGTAGGTGATGTGAATTCTACACCTACTGGACGCGCCGATATTATCTTGCGATTTGCCTTCAGTCCGCCTAATAATCAAGGTATGCAAGCAGTGGCTGTAACTGTGGTTCGTGGCGGCTCGGAAACAACTACTAAAACTACAGTTAATAACAGCCTAATTGCGAGCACTCCGCTTAATTCTAATTCTGTTTTGAATACAGTACCTGTGGGCGGTTCTAACTTAACTGTATTTGCCGGTTTGCGGGAAGATCCGTTTTTCTTTGATGTGGAACAATTTTTCCGTGTTCGCGCTGGAGCTTTGGGAACGGGGGCGAAAGTAGGTTTTAAGGAGCCAAGTAAGGCGATCGACTTTACGAGAGGTTACAACGTCAATACAATTGCTGTGCGCGTTCCGAAAGCGTTTTTGCAAGCAGGAACTGGGGCGAATACTTTTGATGTTTGGTCAACAATTTCTGTGAGGGATGGAGTTGGCGGTTTCAAACAGTTTGAGCGTTTGGCGAGACCTGTAATTAATGAGGGTTTGGTAGTTAGTCCCGCGTTTTTGGAGGCATTTAATAATATTTCTCCGAGATTGGATTTGAGCGCTGCTGCTGCTCCGGTGCGGCAGGAAGCTGTTGCTACTCTGAATGCTGTGGATCTTTTGGACGGTCGGGATAATGTCGATCCAAATGCGATCGCCGGAGCTTTCTTACCGGATGTCATGCGGATCGATACTACAAAAACCAGCGGCTACGGTAGCGCGACAAATGCTCAAGGAAGTTTGATCGGAGGTCGAATGCTGATGGATGATGTTATTGATATCACTCTGGGAGCTTTGGTGGGTTCTCCCGTTGGCGATAATGTTTCCTATAACGGAACACCCGGAAATCCGGCTCAGGGACATAAGCCGTTACAACCGAGTTTTCCTTATTTGGCTTTGCCGAATTAGTTATTAGTTCGTTGTTATTGGTTATTGGTTCAGGACTTGATCAACTATATCTGTAGGGTGCGCCATAAGCACCTTACCTACGATAAAATGCTTTTTTTGACTGGTTCAGGACTTGATCAACTATATTTGTAAGGTGCTTATGGCGCACCTTACTCACGATAAAATGCTTTTTTTGACCACAGGTGAACGCAGATTAACGCGGATATATGAAAACAAAAACAGGACAAGGAATTAAATCGGATGTTTTTTGGTGGTGGCTGCTGATAGTAGTTCCTATAGTTGGGATTGTAGTAGTTAATTTACCGCCTAATTTGCGCTTTATTGCGGATATTTTTGATAAAAGAAGTCCGGCTGGTCTTGATGCTAAGTATCGCTATCATTTCTCAGAAACTTTGAGAAATAATCCTAGTCAAAAGGAAGCATTTCAACAAGAAATTGCTTTTTATCAGCAGCGGTTGGCTGTTGATTCAAGAAGTGGTTTGAACCGGGCTGCATTGGCTGGGGTTTATTTGAAAATGGCTCGCGCAACTGGTGAAGGCGGTTGGTTTTTGTTGGCGGAACAGGCGGCCCAAAGATCGATCGCCGATTTGCCTTTTGATAACAAAGGTGCGCTGTTAGTTTTGGCTAGAATTGCGGAAGCTAGACATGATTTTCCTACTGCTTTGCGGTTTGCTAAACAGGTGGGTTTTGATAATGAAGATGCGATCGCCATTTCAATTACTTCTCACTTAGCAATGGGTAAAGTGAGTGAGGCAAATGTAGCAGCAGAAGCCTTAGTTAACCGGATTCCTAACTTGGGTTCTCTCACTTTGAGAGCTTTAGTGAGAGAGTCTCAGGGCCGAGACGCTGAGGTTTTGCAGGATTTTCGGGAAGCAATGAGGGCGGAGGAACCGGGAGAGGTGGCTGGTTCGGCACGGGTGCGATCGCTCTTAGGTCGCTTTTACGCCCGTCGTGGGCAGTTTGTGCAGGCGAAAGCGCTGTTTTTGGAAGCTTTGCGGTTGGTTCCTCGCTACCCGCTGGCGCTGATTTATTTGGCGGATTTGGAAACGCGCCAGGACAATTATCGGGAAGCAGAGGCTAATTACAGCAAGGTTTCTGCCTATTCTGGCGGGGCTGCGACTGTGTTCGATCGCACTGTGGATCGTGGTATGGCGAGGGTGAAGGAGTTGCAGGGAGATGCGATCGCATCTCGGCGACTTCTCGACAAAGCAGAAGCTGGGCTACGACAGGAACAGGTTTCCGGTGGTTTCGGACACCGTAGGGATTTGGCGAGTTTGCTGCTGGAAAAAGGTCGATCGCCGGATGTCACGGAAGCGTTGGCTTTGATGCAGCAAGAGGTGAAAATTCGCAGGGATGCTTTGACGTTGGATACGTTAGCCTGGGCGCTTTCGAGTGCTGGTGAGTGGGAAAAGGCCGATCGAGTGATGGCTGAGATATTGCGATCGGGAATTCGAGATGCGGGTATATTTTATCGTGCAAGTGCGATCGCCCGTAATTTGGGTAAGGATGCTGAGTCTCGGGCTTACTTGCAAAAGGCCAAGGAAATTGACCCGAGTTTCGATGTGCGATCGGGCAAAGCATTAGGTTTAACAACCGATGAATTTTGAGCCGTAGGGGCGGGTTAACCAATAATTTTATGCGGATGTAGACAATTTAAATAAACCCGCCCCACCCGACGATAAAACTCTTAAAAGGATCTACTTATGCAATACAAACTAAACCGATCGCCCAAATTTCTCATCCTATTTTTCCTGACGCTTTCATTGTTATTCACAGCCTCAATTCGTCCAGTTTATTCTCACTGGGCAGACTTATCCGTAGCCGAAATAGTCGTCAATGATTTACAAACCGAAGTAACTTTAACTTTCCCAACCGGCTTAACCAAATTCGCCGATGACAATCAAGACAATCAGCTACAACCTGCCGAAGTTCGTAGCCATCAATCACAACTCGAAAAGTTTTTTAGCCAACAAATTTCCATTACCAACAGCGGCAACATTCAAGGCTCCATAGAAGTAAAGCCCTTAGAAATAGCAGCTAAAACCGCCAGCTTAATCCAGCAGCCGAATACCCACAGCACTGTAATATTAGACTATACTTGGCCGCAGTCTTCTCAAATCAAAACACCAAATTTACCAGGTTCAAACTTAACTTCAAAAAATAAATTACGAATCAACTATAATCTATTCTTGCCTGGAGTCGCTACAGCTAGCTGTCAAGCTACTATTGTCCAAGCAGGCGCTGTGAAAAGCTTTGTTTTTACACCACAAAATAGAGAATTTGTGTTAGGAGGAAATGAATCTATTTGGGATTCTGGTTGGAGTTGGCTCTTAGCATTAGCAGGAGCATTTGCTTGGGGAGCAGTACACGCGATGTCGCCCGGTCACGGAAAAACAATCGTTGGTGCTTATTTAGTCGGTTCGCGGGCTACTCCGCTTCACGCTGTATTTTTAGCAGCGACAACTACTATTACTCATACTGCTGGCGTGTTTGCTGTCGGCGGAATTACTTTGTTTGCTTCTAATTTAATTAACCCCGAAAAACTGCATCCTTGGCTGAGTTTGATTTCAGGTTTATTAGTAGCCATCATTGGATTCAAGTTACTTTCAGAAAAACTAAAAAATGGGTTCGTAGTGAGGACTTTAGTCCTCAAAAAACCAAAAACTAAAATCCTTAACATTCTCAACTTAAAACACCTATTAGAAAGATTCAGATTCGTAGTGAGGACTTTAGTCCTCAAAAAAACCAGGACTGAAGTCTTGACTACGAACTGTGAGGAACCAGTTAATCTTTTAAATCGGGGAACTTGGGAAAGAGAATATAAGCCTGTAAAACCAGAGACAAAGCATCATTTTCACAGTCATGGCGGCCGCATTCACTCGCATTTGCCGCCCGGTGCTAACGGTGAGTCTATTACTTGGAAAAGCTTGCTAGCTTTGGGGATTTCTGGCGGTTTGTTGCCTTGTCCTTCGGCTTTGGTGATGCTGTTGAGTGCGTCTGCTTTGGGCAATATTGGTTTGGGGATGACGCTGGTGGTAGCTTTTAGTTTGGGATTGGCTTTGGTGCTGACTGCGATCGGGCTAATCTTAGTTTATGCGAAACAGAATTTTCATAGACTGCCAAAACAGATAACAGCAGTTAAGCTTTTGCCTCCGATTAGTGCGATATTTGTCATGTTTTTGGGCTTGGGGATTACTGGACAGGCAATGTTACAAATATTGGCTGCGAATTAATCAGTAAGATGCGGACTAAAGTCCTCACTACGAACCTTGGGTTTGTATTGAGGACTTTAGTCCTTTAGTCGTCATTAGGATGGCGATATAGAATTCGCAACTCTGGAAATTCTATTTTTAGCCGTTACTTACTTATAGCGGTTCTCAAGCGTGGTGAGGTATGCCCTATGCCCTATGCCCTA
>JAJAYT010000577.1 GCA_026786085.1 Microcoleus sp. CAN_BIN18
AGAATAGACGCACGATTTGGCATAATAGAGAGAGATTTTTGTGTTTGTAAGGCAATGATCTATATATATATTGCCTTACAGATTTTTTTTTGCTCACTTTTTCAGTGCCATTTGACTAAAGTCCTCAAATATTTATGAGGACTAAAGTCCTCACTACAAACACCTTGAAATTTTGAGCGATCGGCATAACCGACAAAATTGTACCAAATTGCGGTAAGATTGCGGTGGTCAAATTTAGAAGTATTTGAAAATGCCCAACACAATCTCCGACATTAAAGTAAAAACGATCGCAGGCGCAGACAAGCAGCTAGGAGAGTATGCAGGCAAGGTACTCTTGATAGTTAACGTAGCTTCTCAATGCGGCTATACATCTCAATACAAAGGACTCGAAGAATTGAGCCAGAAATACAGCGCTGCGGGACTTCGCGTTTTAGGATTTCCCTGCAACGACTTCGGAGCTCAAGAACCGGGAAGTAACGCAGAAATCGTCAATTTCTGTACTACCAAATACGGAGTTAGCTTTGAATTGTTTGACAAAGTACGCGCCAAAGGCAGTCAGCAGCACCCGCTGTACGCTAAACTTACGAGTGAAGCCAACCCCAAGGGTGAGGTTTCCTGGAATTTTGAGAAATTCTTAGTTAGCAAACAAGGTGAAGTGGTTGCCAGATTTCGCAGCAGCGTGAACCCAGATTCGCCAGAATTGATCGCGGCTATTGACAAAGAATTGGCAAAATAAGAAATAAGAAGGAAGAAGGAAGAAGGAAGAAGGAAGAAGTTTGTAGGGTGTGCACTGCGCTCCGATTGACTTTGACCCCCCATCGCGTCGGTATCGGTTGACTTTTTCGGCGCTTTTCGGCGCGCCCTACAAGATTAGTTATTGTCGTTATTGTAGGGTGCGTCAGGGCTAAATGTTTTGCATACAGACTAACAATTTTTCCCCTGACGCACCCTACTACGATTAGTTAGCTGTTTTTTTTCTTCTCTTCCCATTGTTTGCAAGCAATCAGCAGTTAACAAATACCGATGATGGGATTATTTAATGGGAGAACTGTTTAATTTAATGGAAAATACATCGGGATTAGATTTAGTAGTAGGTTTATTGGCGTTCGCCATTCTGGGAGGCGGGCTGGCAATGCTATTTGTAGGCATGGCATCGTTCCCTAAAGAAAGGTAACAATAATTGAAATGGCGAGTATCAGAGATTTTTAGAGAAGAGGGCGGGTTTTGCCTTGATATACTCGTTTGTATCAGAGATTTTTAGCTAAACCCGCCCCTACAAGCCCCTACCAGATACTATTTTTTTGGTAATGAAGAGAAGAGGGCGGGTTTTGCCTTGATATACTCGTTTGTATCAGAGATTTTCGGCTAAACCCGCCCCTACAAGCCCCTACCAGATACTATTTTTTTGGTAATGACTTACTTACAAACTCTGGATTAATCTAAGAGCATTCTATTTTAACATTCACAATTGACACATCATGCAAACTACCGAAAACACAGTCAAAATTGCCCTCGCGCCGGGGGATTTGCGCCGCGTTCACCATATCGCTTTAAATGTGCGCGATATGAATGCTTCCCGCAATTTCTACGGTACAATTCTGGGGTTGCACGAACTCACAGGTGCAGAAATTCCCGCAAGTTTAACTGAAATGGTAGCTGCTGGTAAAGTTGCTAATTTCATCACGCCAGACGACGGGACTGTGATTGACTTATTTTGGCAGCCGGATTTGGAACCGCCTAACCCTGACCCGGAGAAGGCTTTTACTCGCGCTAACCACTTGGCTTTCGATATCGATCGCGATTTGTTCGATCGCGCTCTCGAAGTGCTAAAGTCTAATCAAATTGCGATCGACAGTGGCCCCGTCACGCGCGCTACAGGACGCGGCATTTACTTTTACGATCCCGACGGATTTATCATCGAAATCCGCTGTGATGCAGACAAGACGGCGGTTTAAACCGCGTCTATACAAGCTCTCACCCGCATTGCCAAGGGTTGAATACCGGGCGGTTAAAATTACGTTATCCTCTCTTAGTCCGCGGAGGCGGACATCGTTTGTGTAGACGCGGTTTCAACCGCCGTCTTATCTTCTCTGCTAATAGGTTGCTTCGGCCAAGTAAAGCGAAAAGTTGCTCCCTCACCTTCGGCAGATTCCACCAAAATACTGCCCCCTTGACCTTCGACAATTTTCTTCACCAGCGACAAACCAATGCCAGTATTTTCAACTTGATCGCGAGCTTCCAAGGTCTGAAAAATCACAAAAACTTTATCATGATATTGAGCAGCAATCCCCGGCCCGTCATCCGCTACAGAAAACTCGTAAAAATTATCTAACTCTTTAACCGATATTTTTACGTGACCGGATTCGCCTCGGTTGTGCTTGATGCCGTTGCTAATTAAATTAGCAAAAACCTGCTGCAACGGCAATCTTTCGGTCACAAAAGTTGGCATTCCCGCTTCAACTTTTACCTCAAATCCCGACGGCGGCGCTAACGAATCAATAATTTCTGCTAATAACTTCTCAACTTTTACCGTTTCTGAAGCTACTTGAATGCGTCCGACGCGGGAATATAGCAGCAGTCCCTCAATCAAACCTTCCATCCTGTGAACTCTGCCGCGCAGCAGGTTCATTTGGTGCACATTATCCTCTGTCATTGAGTCGCTGAGGTCTTCTTCAATCCAACTGCTGAGATTTGCGATCGCCCTGAGCGGCGCTTTCAAATCGTGAGAAACTACATAAGCAAACTGGTCTAATTCTTGATTCCGCTTTCTCAAAACATTCGTCGTTTTAGCCAGAGAGTTCGCCATCCAAGTCAATTCTTGTGCGCGCAACCGCAACGATTCTTCAGCTTGTTTGCGTTCCCTAATATCTTCTACCACACCCATCAGAAATTGAGTGCCATTTTGTTCTCGCAGCAGCGAAACTGTCAAGTTTGACCATACCAAATCTCCGTCTTTGCGGACATAGCGCTTTTCTATACAATAATTTTCAATTTCTCCGGCTAACAATTGGCGCAAAAATTCCACTTCCTTTGCCAAATCTTCCGGCAAAGTAATTTCCTGAAATTTTTTCTCGATCAATTCTTGGCGGCTGTAACCCAAAATTTCGCAAAGTTTTTGATTGACTAACAGCAACTTCCCATCCACACTCGCTTGGGCCATGCCGACTGCCGCTTGTTCAAAGGTATCGCGAAACCGTTGCGCGCTTTCGGCTAAGGCAATTTCTGAGCATTTGCGATCGCTAATATCGTTGCTGATTTCCAAAATAGCCAGCGGTTGATCTTGCTCGTCGCGCTGCAAAGTCCACCCGCTTGCCACCGTGATTTTTGTGCCGTCTTCCTTGGTGCGCACCAGTTCCCCTTGCCAAGAACCCCGCTCGAAAAATACTTTTTGAATTTCCTCCAAAGGTTGTGGCCATTCTGTGTGTAAAAGCTCATGAATATTTTTTCCGATTGCTTCCGACTTCCGCCACCCGTAGAGCCACTTCGCCCCCAAATTCCAATAAGAAATCGTCCAGTTTAAGTCAAGTACCGTGATCGTATCGTTCGCCAAATCGAGCATTTGTGCTTGCTTGCGCAGAGTTTCCTCAGCTTTTTTCCGTCCTCCCACATCGCGGCAAATCGCAATAAATAAGCGTTGATTTGCCAAACACATTTCGCTGAGGGCTAACTCCATCGGAAACCTGGTTCCGTCGCTGCGAACTCCCACTGTTTCTTGCTGGTACGTCTTCAGTTTAGCATCGGGATTTAACACAAAATATTCGATCGCATAATCCCCCGCGCTGCTGTCCGGCTGCGGTTGAGCTATCAGCCTGCGGAGGTTCGAGCCAATTGTGCGATCGGCTTTCTCGCCAAAAATCTTTTCGGCGGCCGCATTAAAAGACTCAATATTTCCCCCTTCGTCCAAAGTAATAATCCCGTCAGCCGCATTATCTACCACAGCTTGAATGCGAGTTTTACTTTCTTGCAAGCCAGCTTCCCGCTTCCTCAATTCCTGCTCTAAACTATCAAATAAATACCAGGCAGCCGCTGCACCCAAACAGCCTAAAAGCAAACCAGCAACTTGCACGAAATTAGTTAAATCTATCAACTCCCGTATTTTCCGCTCTAAACCGTTCTGGTAGGTTTCGCTGGCATCAGCAAACGCATCAATTTTTTCGCGCAGCTTATCCATCTTCAATTTGCCTTGAGCGAACACCTGAATTATTTCCGGCGACTGCACTCTTGTTGCCGAACTGTCGAGCTTATTCAAAGTGTTTTGCAAGAAAGTTATTTGCTGTTCGCTACTTTTTTTAATTTCTTCAAATCGCTGAGCTTGCAGTTTATTTGCTAGAACCATAACCTTGAGTTTAGCCAGCAGCGGAGGCAAACTCTTCTTTGCTTCTAAGTATGGTTCTAGAAATTCGCGGCGCTTCGTCAACCCGTAACCCCGAATGCCCGTTTCCGCATCCACCACTGTTTTTAATAAGCGGTTAGTTTCCTGAAGTATTGCCTTATTATTATCTATTCGCCTTCTTACCTGTATGGTACTATCCCGCAGCCCTGCAATTGCTATCAGCGAAGCAAACAGACAAATCACGGGGATAGCAACGATGACTGTTCCCCGCTGGCGAATTGGTCGGTCTGTCCATACAAATTTGATGAAGCGATCGAGCAAATACTTCACGGATCTTGAAGGAGAAAGTTTGTTGGCATTATATCAGTTTTTGGCAATTTATGCTAGGAATAAGTTATTTTTTTGTTGGGCGATCGCCGGAGACTAACCGTGGATACTAGATTAGGCCCCTGCGATCGCTACCTGCTGAGGATGACAGCAGATTTTCTCGTAAGGTTTTTAAGCGGAGGCAAGGAGAAGGAAAGGCGTTTTTTCGGCTGTGAGACAGTAGGTGCAGCAGAAATAGTTGTTTCTACTTTACGGTCGTTTTCGCCTTCAGTTGTTGCTTTCAAACTACAGTCTGTTTCGTGATTCTGAACAGTTGGAACTACACTCCACCGGCCTGTCGCGGGATCGCGATAAGAAGTGAAAGGATTTATTTTTAGCGGTTGATTGCAAGGTTTAATCATGGTAGATGCACTCCTGTGATTCTGAGAACTTGCGCGCACCAAGGAAGGCGGCATTGGCTATGAAGGCAGTAGAGGCAGCAGTTTGAAGGCCCAAAGAATTTGGCAAAAGGTACCCCGGCAGTGTTTCTGCGTCATTAGACCTCTGATAATTCCTGATTTCCTGTTAACTTTTGCCGAATACTGGTTAGCGAACATAGCATTACTTTTACCAAATTCCCTTTCTACAAGCAACCCCCCACCCCCCCTCAATTAGGTTGTGGTGCGACTTGTGAATGCAGCGAGGCGCCATTTCCTGCGGCACAAGTTCGGGATAATATAGGTATTCTAGGCTGGGGACAAATGCTATTTTGCGATCGGCAACAACGTCGATCGCGATCGGTGTCACAATTAAAACGGGAATAGGTCATTGGTCATTGGTAATGGCGAATTGGTAATGGCGAATTGGTCATTGGTAATGGCAAATTGGTAATGGCAAATTGGTAATGGCAAATTGGTAATGGCAAATTGGTAATGGGGAATTGGTAATGGGGAATTATTACATCTTTCACGAATCCGTTAAATCCGTTAAATCCATCGCGTACTCGTTGCCTTCTTCCTTCTTCCTAATTCCTTCTTCCTAATAACCAATAACCAATAACCAATAACCAATAACCAATAACCAATAACCAATAACCAATAACCAATGACTAACTAATATCAACTTTTGCCTTTAATTGAACAGTAAAAGTAGAGCCAACATCCAACTGACTCTCAAGAGTGATATCGCCGCCCATCATCTGGCAAAACAAGCGGCTAATGGCCAATCCCAAACCAGTGCCGCCGTACTTGCGAGTAGTCGAAGCATCTCCTTGTATAAAAGCTAGAAACAAACCATGCTGCTGTTCTGGCGACATTCCAATGCCCGTATCAGATACCTGCAAACAAACCCAATCGCTGCCGCTTCCTGATTCGCGAGTCGCCGTCAGCAACACCGTTCCACTTTCGGTAAACTTCAGGGCATTCGAGAGCAAATTAAACAGTATTTGCCGGACTTTCGTCAAATCTGCATACATCACTCCCAAATTCATAGAGCAAGAAACTTGCAATTGATTGTGATTTTTTTCGACTAAAGGGTGCAAAGTTGCAACGACTTCTTCTATTAAATTGCCGAGGTCAAATTTTTCTAAATAAAGTTCCATCCGACCTGCTTCTATCTTAGAAAGGTCGAGAATATCGTTAATTAAAGTTAGCAAGTGTTTGCCGGCGTTATGAATTTTTTGGGTATCGGGAATGATGTCTTTGAGTCCCGATTCCAGTGCTTCTTCTTCTAGCATTTCGCTGTAACCGATAATGGCGTTGAGCGGTGTTCGCAGCTCGTGGCTCATATTGGCTAAAAAAGTGCTTTTAGCTCTGGAAGCTGCTTCTGCTTTGTGTAAGGCTTCTTGCAAGGCGATTTCGGCTCTTTTGCGCTCGGCAATTTCGATGCGGAGCAGTTTGTTGGCGGCGGTGACTTGAGCGGTGCGCTGATCGACGGTCATTTCTAGCTGGGCTTTGGCTTTGGAAAGTGCTTCCTGAGCGCGCTGGCGTTCAAATCCTTCGATCGCCAGCGCGACCAAATTTGCCAAAGAATCGGCGAAGGTGCGTTCCTCCAGAGCCCACTGGCGGGGCGCGCCGATATGTTCCAGAGAGAGAATGCCGACGATCTGGCCGCCGAGCCTAATTGCTACATTTAAGATCGATGAATTTGGCTTGCTCTGATTCGGCAGCACGGCGGAGTGTTCCGCTACCGATGATAAGTGGCACAAATTTGTTTTTAGAGAGTTTTGATTGTTTGGCGCAGGTTCTAAAGCTTTGTCCTCAGCTAAGTTTTCGCCCTGTGCATCGGCTTCGAGATCTAAAACTGAAAATTTTAAATCGCTTGCGGATATGGACTGGCGGCTTAAATGATTCTCGCGGGTGCGATCGTACAAATCGATACAAACTAATTTGAGGTTGGGAATTTTAAACTTGGAATGATCGACCGACTCGTGGTTTTCTGGGGCGGCCGCCTCTGTATCGACTGGCTGTGTTTGGTTGCGGGCGATCGCTCTGTGGGTAAAATTTAGCTGGGGATCGATCGTCGGGTAACGAGTGCCAAATCTGAGATGGTTGTAAAGCCAGACGCTGACTTTTTCCACTTCCAAAGTGCGGGCGGCCGCCTCAGTAATTTCGCGAATTCCCACATTCAGCGCACCATTGTTGAGTGTCCTCTGCCGACCTAGCTGCAACAAAGCCAGACTCTGGCGGCGGAGTCGCTTTTCGCTTTCTTGGAGAGTTTGTTCTGCTTGCTTGCGCTGGGTGAGGTCGTACAAGGCGCACAATGCTGTCGGCTGACTGTTGAACAGCAGCGGCTGAACCGAAATCATTGCCCAGAAAGGGATGCCGTCTGACTTTTTGCAGAGGAGTTCGTAGTCTTGGAGGTATCCGTCTTTGTCGAGGGCGTCAAGTACCTTTGGACGATCGCCCGGGTTGAAGTAAAAGTCTGGGGTGCCCCGGCCGATCAATTCTTCTAGGGGTATGTTCAGGAGAGAAGCCAATTGAGCGTTCGCATACATAATTAAGCCGTCCGATAGGCGAGAAACCAATACCGGAACGGGAGTTGCCGAGGCGATCGCCCGAAACTGCTGTTCGCTTTCGCGCACTGCTAGCTCAGCTTTGACAAGCAAGTGAGCTTCCATCGTATCCGAATGTTCGGTGTTAGTCTCCAGCAAAATTTCTAGGTCAGCCTTTTCGCGCTTCAAGTTTTCAAGTTCCGCACTCAGCCGCTGAACGTCCAAAAGTAGCTGTTCTCTCGATGGTTCTTCCTGCATAGCAATTGACTATTGGTAATTTTTAGTCTGTTCTGAAGTTTTTTAAGGTTTGCCACTAAATTAACTATGACTTATTCCCATTCACCTCCCTTGCCCTCATTCCGGTGATCGAACGCGGGTATGGGATTCTCCTTTACCTTTTTTCGATGTGACTATTCCAATTCTAAATGCAGGGAAGGCATCAGCCGCTGCAAGTTCTTCAGCGATTTTCCCTGCCAGGGGATCAGTTTAGAGCCTTTGACGGCGATTTGAATATTCTTTTGCTGACGCACTTTAATCACAAATTTTGAGACAATGTTAATTACCGAACTATTTAAGAATTCTAGCTTTCGCAAGTCTAGAGTAATTGTATTTGGCGATGAGTCTGTCACTGCGTTGAGCAGTTCGACGATCGGCGCGTATTCTTCCATCTGGCTGAGCCGGAACGAGCCGCAGCAGGTGACTGTTTGGGTAGCGTGATCGTACTGGATGGTGTAATCTTTGGTCTGAATCTCCATAGTTTTGTCAGTTGCCGGTTGTAAGCGGTAAAGGGGCTTTGGCTGTAGGAGCGAGGATTGAGCGTCAGGCTGGCACGATCGAATTTCTGCCGTTTGCCTGTTGCCGAATGCCTTGGTTTGTGTAAGTTGCACTACATTTACTGCCAACTGTACCATTGCCGCAGGGCATTTATGAGTTATTTTGGGAGCGATCTGTTGCAAGTTTTGGGGATTAACAACACCAGATGCGGCTGAAGTTCCGAGCTATGACATAAGGAAGAAGGAAGAAGGAAGAAGGAAGAAGGAAGAGGTAATAAAATCAATGGTTTCAGCAATTAACAACATCCTAATCGTCTGGCGCGGTTGCCAGATCAATTCTGTTTTTTTTCTCAGCTTGCTATTGACAAAATCACCAAAATGTGAGAAAAATTTCACATCTAGCACCGCAGTGAGTTGGAGAATATTTAATGGCAATTTCTGAAATAACCGAAAAGCTTTTGGCTGCTAAAAAAGCTAAGGGAATTAGTTTTGCAGAATTGGAAAAACTTTTGGGTCGCGACGAGGTTTGGATTGCTGCGGTGATTTACCGTCAAGCTACCGCATCGGTGGATGAAGCCGAGAAAATTGGTTCGGCTTTGGGACTAGACAGCCAGACGGTTGCGATTCTGTGCGAACCTCCGCTAAAAGGTTCTTTGGATGCTGCTGTTCCAGTTGACCCCCTGATTTATCGCTTCTATGAAATTATGCAGGTTTACGGGATGCCGCTCAAAGCAGTGATCCACGAAAAATTTGGTGACGGAATTATGAGTGCGATCGACTTTACTTTGGATGTGGAGAAAGAAGCAGATCCAAAAGGCGATCGAGTGAAAATAATTATGTCGGGAAAATTTTTAGCCTACAAAAAATGGTAAGCCAGTGTCGCTTTACTAAGCCGGTGAAAATTAATTTTTTTTTAATTGGCTCGAATGACTAATGACCGATCGCTAATGCCTCACAGGTGTTAAGTTAGAAATAGAGATCGCGAAGCTTGACTGGCCTACGTGTCCGATCGGGAAACCTTTCTAGGGCTGAACACTCGATCGATCCGGCTGCAACTTCGCCAGTCAAAACAAGCAACCGCAACGTAAAGTAAGAGGCAAATATGTCAAAATATGACTCCCATCTCAGATGCTCCTTTTGCGGCAAGTCGCAGGAGCACGTCCGCAAGTTAATAGCTGGGCCCGGCGTCTACATTTGCGATGAATGCGTGGAACTGTGCAATGAAATTTTAGAAGAAGAGTTTTTTGACTCCAGCAAAACAATTGGTCAACAGATTCCCCAATCAGAGGTGCGAGAGTCTCAAGGACAAGGAACGAAACGCGCGAGTCGATCGAACAAATCTAAAATTGTTTTAGCTAAAATCCCCAAACCCACAGAAATTAAACAGCATTTAGACAACCACGTCATCGGCCAGCATTCAGCCAAAAAAGTCCTTTCTGTAGCAGTTTACAACCATTACAAGCGCTTAAGCGTAGACCAAGCCAAAGACAGTGGCAAGCCTTCCCCCGACAGCGATGTCGAACTGCAAAAATCCAACATCATGCTAGTCGGGCCCACAGGTTGCGGCAAAACCTTGTTAGCGCAAAGTTTGGCGCAAATGCTGGAAGTGCCGTTTGCGGTAGCCGATGCGACGACGCTGACAGAAGCTGGATATGTCGGCGACGATGTAGAAAATATCTTGCTGCGACTGTTACAAATGTCGGATTTTGATGTTGAATCGGCACAGCGCGGGATTATTTATATTGACGAAATTGACAAGATTGCTCGCAAAAGTGAAAACACTTCGATCACCAGAGATGTATCGGGAGAAGGAGTGCAACAAGCGCTGCTAAAAATGTTGGAAGGAACGGTGGTTAATGTGCCTCCGCAAGGTGGCCGCAAACATCCTTACCAAGATTTTATTCAAGTTGACACTAGCAAGATTCTATTTATTTGCGGCGGTGCTTTTGTCGGTTTGGAAAAAATAGTTGAACAGCGTTTGGGTAAAAAATCCTTGGGCTTTATTCAGCCAACAGAAACCGAAAGTAACTCAACTTTGCCGGCGAAGGATAAGCGGGCGGCCGATATTTTGCAGCAGGTACAGCCGGATGATTTAGTTAAGTTTGGTTTGATTCCTGAGTTTGTCGGGCGGATTCCGGTGGTGACGGTGATTTCGCCGCTGGATGAGGCGGCTTTGATGCAGATTTTGACTGAGCCCCGAAATGCGCTGGTGAAGCAGTATCAAAAGCTGTTGAAGATGGATAGTGTGGAGTTGGAATTCGAGCCGGATGCGCTACGGGCGATCGCCCAGGAGGCCTATCGGCGCAAAACCGGCGCGAGAGCTCTCCGCAGCATTTTAGAGGAGTTAATGCTTGATGTGATGTACGAGTTGCCTTCTCGCAAGGATGTTGCTCATTGTATGATTACCAAGGAAATGGTCGAGAAGCGATCGACTGCTGAATTGCTGTGGCATCCGGCGTGGCGACAACAGCACGAAACAGCTTAATTTTTAGTTTGTAGAGTGCCCAGTGCGTACCTGAGAACAAAATAGGGTGGGGAGTGCGATCGCGCCACCCGCCCCGCCAAGGTCACAAAAAGCATCTTAGGAGACTAGAAATAACAGCTAAAAAGTTAGTTGTCTCCACATTTATTCAATAAAAATGTCGCCCCGCCAAGGTCACAAAAAGCATTTCAGGAAACTAGAAATAACAACTAAAAAGTTGTTTCCCGATGTAGCAAATAAAAAATACGCCCTTAGCTTTTCTGTGTCCAAATATTAAAAAATCGCTGTTACCAAGATAACTTTTTTGGAAAAGGGCGGCAAGTGTGATAAGATTTGAATTCGCGATCGGTTCTAGCGGGGAGCAGCCGCTAGAGGAAACGGGGAAAGTTCGGTGCAAGTCCGGCGCTGTCCCGCAACTGTAATGAGGTTTGTAGTAAGGACTTCAGTCCTTCGCCTCTCAAGTCAGAATGCCCGCCGATATCTAACTCACTTTTGAACGCATCTACGAGGTATGGATGATGAATGGAACTAACACGGCTATACGCACAAAACACTGTCTTTTAGTTTGCACGGCTTGCGCTAGTGTTTGGAAAGACGGGAAGCGCGAAGGTAAAAGCGGCGGCCAACAATTCATGGAAGATTTATCGAAACTCGCTAAAGATTGGGAGTTGTCCGATCAGTTTGATATTCAAGAAGTTGAGTGCATGAGTGCTTGCAGTCATGCTTGTGCGGTGTCTTTTGCTGCTGCTGGAAAGTACACTTATCTGTTTGGCGATTTGCCTGCAAATGAGCCGAAAAGTGTCGAGGCTGTATTGGAATGTGCGAGTCAATACTATGCTAAATCGGATGGTTTGTTGCCTTGGTCTGAGCGTCCTCAAGCTCTGAAAAAAGGTGTTTTGGCGAAGATTCCGCCGCTGGGAAATCAGAGTTGAGTTGTGCATTTAGAAGAGTGCATTTAGAAGAGTCGGCGGTTGAAACCGCGACTACACAAACGATGTCCGCCTCCGCGGACTGAAGAATGGTGCACATTGCGCACCCTACATTTAAACCAGATCAACAAAATTAATGCACAAGATTCCTGTTACAGTCATCACTGGTTTTCTCGGTAGCGGCAAAACTACCTTAATTCGACATTTATTGCAAAACAATCAAGGCCGCCGCATTGCTGTTTTAGTTAATGAATTTGGCGAAATCGGAATTGACGGTGAATTGCTGCGCGATTGCCAAGTTTGTGATGAAGAAGAAAATGTCAGCAGCAATATTGTAGAATTAACGAATGGTTGTCTTTGCTGCACTGTTCAAGAGGAATTCTTGCCGACTATGCAGGAATTGTTGAAGCGCAAAGACCAAATTGATTGTATCTTGATTGAGACTTCTGGCTTGGCACTTCCTAAGCCTTTGATTCAAGCTTTTCGCTGGCCGGAAATTCGCACGGGCGCTACTGTTGATGGTGTGGTTGCTGTTGTTGATTGCGAAGCTATTGCTAGTGGTACTTTTGTCGGCGATATCGATGCTTTGATGGCGCAGCGACAGGCTGATGATAGTTTGGATCACGAAACGCCGATCGAGGAATTGTTTGAAGACCAGTTGGCCTGTGCTGATATGGTACTGTTAACGAAGGTCGATCGCGTAAATAAAGAAACTCAACAGAAAGTTCAAACCTGGTTGCAGCAAGAATTACGTCCGAGTGTGAAAATTGTTCCCTGCAAAGGTGGCGAAATTAACCCCGATGTGCTATTGGGATTTAATGCGGCGGTTGAGGATGATTTGGAGTCCCGCCCAAGTCACCACGACACTGAGGAGGAACACGAGCACGATGATGATATTAACTCGACTTTCTTTATTGCCGATCGCGCATTTGAACCTGAAGCTTTGGTGAAAAAGCTGCAATCCTTGATGCAGAAGGAAGAAATCTATCGGATTAAGGGGTTTGTGGCGGTTCCCAAAAAACCGATGCGGATGGTGTTGCAAGGTGTTGGCGATCGTATAGAATATTTTTACGATCGCCCTTGGCAACCTTCCGAACTCCGTCAAACCAAGCTGGTGCTGATCGGAAGAGAGTTGGAGCGCGATCGAATTGCAGCTATAATTGGCAGTTAATTGTCATTAGTGCGCTGAGACCTCAGAAACCCGGTTTCTGACTAGATTTCTCGTGACTCATCCCAAAACTCGTAGAAACCGGGTTTCTAGCCACCATACGGAAGCCCTGAGACCTCAGAAACCCGGTTTCTGACTAGATTTCTCGTGACTCATCCCAAAACTCGTAGAAACTGGGTTTCTAGCCCCCCATCTGCGCAATCCTACAGGCTCTCGCGAATAATTTATTAACATTATTTAATATTGTTGCTGTTGCCAACAGGTGTAGGCTAAACTAGCGACAATGGTTATCATTCTACAAAACTAGAGGTAAAATATGGTTACTACTGGGGCGATCGAATCAGTTCCCGTGACCGTTCTCACGGGCTACCTGGGTGCAGGCAAAACCACGCTGCTCAACCACATTTTAACACAGGAACACGGCAAAAAAGTTGCAGTCATCGTCAACGAATTCGGCGAAGTAGGCATCGACAACCAACTGATAATTGATGCCGATGAAGAAATTTTCGAGATGAACAATGGCTGCATTTGCTGTACAGTCCGAGGCGACTTGATTCGGATTATCAACAACTTAATGAAGCGGCGCGACAAATTCGACCACATAGTCATCGAAACTACAGGTTTAGCCGACCCCGCACCCGTAATTCAAACATTCTTTGTAGACGAAGATATGCGGGACAAATTGCTGCTGGATGCAGTTGTCACCGTAGTTGATGCCAAGCACATCTCCCAACACTGGGATGCAGATGAAGCTCAAGAACAAATTGCCTTCGCCGATGTAGTTTTGCTCAACAAAACAGATTTAGTGACTGACGCAGAATTGGCAGAATTAGAAAAGCGAATTCGCGCCATGAATGCAATGGCAAAAATCTACTGCACCCGCAACGCTGAATTAGCAATGGATGCTTTGTTGGGCGTCAAAGCATTTGATTTGAACCGGGCATTAGAAATCGAACCAGACTTTTTGGGCGAACACACTCACGAACATGACGAAACTGTCACCTCAGTGGCAATAGTAGAATCCGGTGTTGTTGACGGCAACAAATTTAGCGATTGGATTGGCGAATTGTTGCGAACTCAAGGCACAGATATCTTTCGGACAAAAGGCATTTTGAATATGGCCGGAGAAGACAACCGATTTGTTTTCCAAGGAGTACATATGTTGTTCGACGGACGGCCGGATAGAGCTTGGAAAGCTACCGAAACTCCGAAAAACGAACTCGTATTCATCGGCCGCAATTTAAACGAAAATCAATTGAAAGAGGGTTTCCGTCGGTGTCTAGTTTAAAAGGAACGGGCAAAAATAAGAGCGGCAGCAGCGAACTAACCCTGCAATTTCACGCTAAAGAAATGCTGTCTGACTACGTAACTGCTGTTACTTGGTCG
The DNA here is from genome assembly GCA_026786085.1 of Microcoleus sp. CAN_BIN18. Taxonomy (GTDB): domain Bacteria; phylum Cyanobacteriota; class Cyanobacteriia; order Cyanobacteriales; family Microcoleaceae; genus Microcoleus. The sequence continues at coordinate 14,370 of JAJAYT010000577.1, forward strand.
CCCGACGGCAAAACTTTAGCACTCTGTTCCGCCGCCGGGGAAGTGATGTTGGCGACAGTAGGGGCAATTAATCAATTGTCCTTGCAACCGCTGCAAACTGCCACAGGGAAATCGGCCGATTGCTTGTCTTTTTCGGCCGATAGTCAATTCCTAGCTGCGGGCGGACAAGATCGACGGGTGCAAATTTGGCGCGTTAATTCTGGGGAATTAATTGCTGATTTGGATAACCAGCGCGTCTGGGTTGATAAGTTAGCTTGGAGTCCCAACTGCAATCAGTTAGCTTTCAGTATGGGCCGCTGTGTTCAAGTCTGGAATGCTGATGATAATGTTGTGGAAGTCACGCTGAATTTCGACTCATCATCTATCCTAGATTTAGCATGGCATCCTGTTGTTCAATCTCTGGCAGTTAGCGGCTATCAAGGCGTTAAAGTTTGGAACGGCGAAGATTGGGACGAAGACCCGCACATTTTATTAGTACCGTCCGCAACAGGTGCAGTTGCTTGGTCGCCACAAGGGCAATATTTAGCTTGTGGCAATATGGACAATACCTTAATTGTTAATGAATGGGGCAGTTCTCAACCGTGGGTAATGCAGGGTTTTCCGGGGAAAGTTCGGGAGTTAGCTTGGTCGGACAAAACTAATTCTTTGGGTGCACCTTTGTTAGCTGCTTCGAGTTCTCAAGGTGTTTCTGTGTGGGAAAGAGATGCTGATGAAAGAGTCGGTTGGGAAGGTTGGGCCTTAGAAGTGCATGAAAATGTCGTAAGTGCGATCGCCTTTCAACCTAACACATTTTTATTAGCTTCCGCCGCCGCAGACGGTCAAGTTTGTTTGTGGTACGAAGCAGAACAATTGCTGCAAATTCTAGAAGGTGCAGAGGCTGGTTTTTCCTGTCTCGCATGGCATCCCGACGGTCAATTTCTCGCGGCCGGCGGGAATGGCGGCGAATTGCTTGTTTGGTCGAAGTCTATGCGGGGTAAGGGATTCGGGCGGCGTTAACTTGGCAGTAGGCCGATCGCACGAGTGTTGCAAAAACATAAACAATTGAAAACTTGCACTTTACAGAAGGCTAGATTACTATAACATTTTAGTGGCTGCACTATCCTTAAGGGCGATCGACAATTATGACCGAACAGCAATTTCTCGAACAACTCAACAGCATTATCGACCAAAACCACCTGCTGAAACACCCGTTCTACCAAATGTGGAACGAAGGCAAACTCGACCTCGCAATGCTGCAAGAGTACGCACAAGAATACTACCTGCAAGTTCACAACTTCCCCACCTACGTCAGCGCTACGCACGCCGCCTGCGACGACATCAAAATTCGTCAAATGCTCCTCGAAAACCTGATAGAAGAAGAGCGAGGCGCCGCAAATCACCCCGAACTGTGGCTGCGCTTTGCCGAAGGTTTGGGTTTAGATAGAAACGCAGTTCTCGAACGCGAACACTTAGAAAAAACCACCGAATCCGTCCGCATTCTCAAAGACTTAGCCCGCAGCGAATCTCCCGCCAAAGGTTTAGCAGCCCTTTATGCTTACGAAGCGCAAATCCCCGAAGTTTCCACAACCAAAATTGCTGGTTTAAAGGAATTTTACGGCATCGATTCACAAGCTGCTTTGTCTTTCTTTCAAGTTCACGAAAAAGCCGATGAGTTCCACTCAGAAGCCACCCGCGAAGCTTTGTTACAGGTTTGTGAAACTGAAGAAGCACAACAGGAAGCGCTATTAGCAGCCGAAAAAGCAACTTTTGCTCTTAATTTACTGCTCGATGGTGTTTACGAAACCTTTTGTCAAGCTAAGTAAGCCTAAAAAACGCATAATTTGTAGGGCGGGTTGAACATAATTCGTGTAAACTTAGCATCAAATGTAGTACCAAATCTGCTGTTTGACGACTAGGCCCAGATCCCCCCTAACCCCCCTTAAGAAGGGGGGGACAGGAAAGGCTCAAAGTTCCCCTTCAACAGGGGGAACCGGAAAAGCTCAAAGTTCTACTTCAAAAGGAGAGAACCGGAAAGGCTCAAAGTCATCAGAAGCGATCAAAGTCCCCCTTGCTTAAGGGGGATTTAGGGGGAACTAGACTCAGCTAGCAGCGAGATTTATCAAAATCTTTACACTGAATAGGACTATTCTCCTCTCTTTCTTGTCAAAATCCCTTGACTGGGACTGAACAGAAAAGCTAATAAAAATAATCCAAACACAACTAATACAATTGCCGCACCAGAGGGCATATTAAAATAATAACTGAGATACATCCCAGTCACGCTAGCTGTAATTCCAATAATTGCTCCCAATCCCATCATTAAATGCAGCTCTTTTACCAACAAATACGCCGTAATTCCAGGCCCGATTAACAGCGAAATTACTAACAGTGCGCCCACAGTTTGCAAACTCGCCACAATCGTCAGTGTAATCGCCGAAATCAGTCCCAAATAAATCAAGTTTACAGGTAAACCGGATGCTTGCGCGCCCAGCGGGTCAAAAGTATAAAACAGCAGTTCTTTGTAAAAGATTTTAACCGCCACCAAAATTATCAAGGTTATGATAAAAGTCTGCTGCACATCAGACGGTGCAACTGACAATATATTCCCGAACAGAAACCCGTCTAAGTCTAATTTTGTTGTCCGCAAGAGGCTAATTAATGTGACGCTAATTGCTAAGAATGTAGACAAAATTAATGCCATGACTGCATCAATTTTTATCCGCGATTGCGATTGAATCCATGCCATAATTACGGCGCTAATGATTCCTGAGATAAATGCGCCGATGGAAATATTGAAACCTAAAGAAAATGCAACGGGCAATCCTGCTAATACTGAATGGGCAATCATGTCTACCATCATTCCCATTTGCTGTACAATTAAGTATGAGCCGACTACGGCGCAGACAATTCCTAGCAAAATGCCGACGGCGATCGCATTTCGCATGAACTCGAATTTTAGCGGCTCAATTAGTATATTTAACATTTAATTTCCTCGATAATAGTTACAAACTCCATTGATAAAAGTCGGCGGTTGAAACCGCCCCTACACAAACGAAGTCCGCCTCCGCGGACTGAAGAATACAAGCTAATTTTAACCGCGCTGTCTTCAACCTGCGGAGGCGGGTTTTGTTTGTATAGACGCGGTTTTAACCGCCCAGTCTTCTTATCTCACGCAGAAACTAAGCTTAAATCGTATCCATAGGCTTTTTGAATATTGGCTGCGGTGAGAACTTCTCGGCAGGAACCAGTGGCAATTAACTGCTTATTTAGTAACAATAAATTATCGTATTTTTTTAAGGTTTCGCCTAAATCATGGCTGATTACTAGCAATGTTTTATTTTCGGCTTTGAGTTCGGCAAAAATATCGAATATAATCTCTTCTGTTGCTTTGTCGATCGCACTAAAGGGCTCGTCGAAGAAGAATAAGTCGGCTTGTTGGGCGATCGACCTTGCCAAAAATATCCGCTGCTGCTGTCCACCGGAGAGTTCGCCAATTTGCCGATCGCGCAAATCCCACATTCCCACCCGCAGCAAAGCAGCTTTGACCAATTCCTGCGACTGCTTCGAGGGACTGCGAAACCAACCAGTCTGGACAGTCCGCGCCATCATTACCGCATTCCACACCGTAATCGGATAATCCCAGTCAATTTGCGATCGCTGCGGCACATAAGCCACCCGCGACAACTGTTCCTTCAACAACCGCCCCTGATATTTTACCAAACCCCGACACGCCGGAATCAATCCCAGCATCGCTTTCACCATCGTGCTTTTCCCCGCGCCGTTGGGGCCGAATACACCGGTTAACTGTCCGGGTTCTAACTGGAAACTCACGTTGTTAAGGGCCGAAATTCCTCGATAATTCACAGCCAAGTCTTGCACTTCTAACATAATTCGAGATTTTGAGAACGATTCTTGTTCGTAGCTACTACAATAGGATAACTCGAAAAAGCAATAACGATTATCGTTCCAAAGGTAAAATGTTAAAGAACTTGTCTGGAAAAACTGGCAGATTTTGCAGTACGGCTGTTTTGGCGATCGGTTTCGGACTGGTTGGGTGCACTTCCGCCCCCAAACCCAGCAATTCTACGCCCCAGAGTCCCAGCGCCACTCAAACTCAAGCCAGTCCCGCCGCCAACTTGCCGAAAGTCGTCGCCACGACTGGTGTGATCTGCGATATTACTAAGGAAATTGCTGAAAGCTCGATCGACACCACCTGTCTAATCAAGCCCGGAGAAGACCCCCACGCCTACCAGACCAAGCCGGAAGACCGCAAAGCGATTGAAACAGCAAATTTGATTTTATACGCCGGCTACGACCACGAACCCAGCATCATTAAATTAATTAAATCCAGCAATAATTCCGCACCCAAAATCGCCGTACACGAACTCGCCGTTCCCAAACCGCTGATGGGCGAACACGAACACGGCGAAGAGAAAGCGGAAGACAAACCCCATGCAGCAGGCGAAAAAGTTCCCGACCCTCACGTATGGCACAACGCTCAAAATGGCATCCGCATGGTAGAAACAATTCGCGACGAATTGATCAAAGTTGCTCCAACTAATGCTCAACTCTATACCACAAATGCCACGAAATTAACCAATGATTTAGCAAAAATAGATACTTGGATCAAAGCACAAATTGCGACAATTCCTGCGGACAAACGCAAATTAGTCACAACTCACGATGCTTTGAGTTATTATGCCGATGCTTACGGTTTAGAGGTTGCTGGAGCTTTGCAGGGAGTCACAACAGAAGAACAGCCCACAGCCGCAAGAATAGCGGAATTGTCATCAGAAATTAAGACAGCAGGAGTGCCGACAATTTTTGCCGAAACGACGACTAATCCAAAGTTAATGGAGACTGTAGCGAGGGAGGCAAATGTCAAAATTTCGGACAAGGAACTTTATAGCGACGAGTTGGGCGGCCCCGGTAGCAATGCTGACACCTACGAAGGAATGTTGACAACTAATACTTGCACAATTACCGCTGGCCTCGGCGGAAATTGTACTCCGTTTGCAGGAGAATCAACACCAACTCCTAAACCATAGAAAAAGTCGGCGGTTGAAACCGCGCCTAGACAAACAAAAACCGCCGACGCGGTTTGAAGACGGTTAAAATTATATTATTTTCTTTACACTGCGTCGGCGGACTACCCTTCAAGAAGGCTAATGCCTACGTTTTTATAGCCGCGGTTTCAACCACCGTCTTATCTGCGATGAATTTAAGGTGAATTTTCCTCATCAGTAGTGGGGGGTTTTTGGCCAATGCCCAATTGCTTCTTAGAGGATTTTAAGTCTTTCCAAAGCGCTTTAATATCTTTATAGGCTTTCTCAGAAGTAATTTTGCCACCAGTTTCTAGCGAGCAAATGTATGTTATTTTCTGAGCAAATTCCTGCAAATTGGCATTAAATGCCAAGTTTTCTGGCGTGAAATCACCATAGTAGCGATGGCGAGGATGTAAAAAATCTTCTCGTTCTCTCATTGCCCCTTCCTAATTTAAGTTTTGGTGTTCAACTTTTGGTTCTGTCTATGCTGTCAATAGAACTATTTGTACTGAGTATCAAGTCGCTAACTTGCTTTTATTGTATTACGCAATTAGTAATTGTGCTTTGTGGCTCTGTACTTAGTCTATTAATGCAGTTTTAACCTTAAATTAGTTTTATTTTAACTTTTCTTTAACCTTAATGCAAAAAATTGGGAGATGCGAACAGCGCATCTCCCTTTAGATATACTTTACAGGTTTTTCTTAACTTTTGCGGAAGCTCAGCAATTACTTGTTGCACTCGCAGCCGGTGTGGCCGCAGCCGCTTCCGTTGGGATGGCCGTCAGCGCAAGCGCTGGAACAGTAGGATTTGCCGCTTTTTTCGATGGCTTCAGTGAGGCTGACAACACACAGGCAAGAAGGACAGGCGCATTTCATTTGGGTGACGGTGGTCATTTGGGATTTTCCTGATAAGTTGGTTTTTCTATACATACATCTGAACATATATTCAGACGTGTGTCAAGGGAATGTAAAAAATCTGTAACAAAAGATGGGTCGATCGCGCTAATATGAAAATGAGAATTAAAATCAGCCGGGAAAAGATGTCACCGAAGTCTGCTGTTAACGGAGCGATAAGTCAGCCTCACCAACAAAACGATACACCAACGTGCGATCGCCCGCACCTAGTTGACATTTCGCGGGCCGGGGACATCCAAACACAGGTGCTCAACACCGCAAAAGCCCAGCGAATGGCAGAGTTTTTCAG